>NZ_JBHYKH010000123.1:10415-19777 GCF_042741275.1 Streptomyces sp. NPDC058964 | reverse complement strand
CTTCTGGGCGGGGGCCCCCCCGGGGGCACAGCGCACACCCCCGGGCAAGCGAGGGCGCGGCCCCGCGGGCGCGGGCGGCGGCCACACCCCCGGGGGCCCCCCCCCCGCGCCCCCCCCCCTTACATGTACGTGTGGCTCAGGCTCCGAGTCTGAGGCGTGTCGCTTCGAGCAGCCGTACGACCGAGTCGTCGGCGACGTCGGCCACCTCGTCGTAGGCGAACCAGCGCACGTCCAGCGACTCGTCACTGATGACGTGCTCGGCGTCGCGCGGAGCGAGGACCGCGTACTGGACGTCGAAGTGCCAGTTGCACGGCGACGGGATCGGATGCCGGTCCAGGCGCACCGGGCCGCCGGGAAGCGGTGTCAGACCCGGGATGCCCGACTCCTCGGTCGCCTCGCGCAGTGCCGCGGCCCGCAGGGTGACGTCCTCCGGCTCGCAATGGCCGCCCATCTGCAGCCACATCCGCAGCTTCCTGTGCAGGGTCAGCAGCACACGGTCGTGCTCAGGGTCGATCACCAGGGCGCTCGCCGTGACATGGCCGGCGCTACAGGCCTTCCACATGCCGTCCGGATACGCCGCGAGGTGATCCAGATAGGACTGGCACAACTCTTCCTGGCCCTCGTACCCCTTGAGCACGAGGACCGCGTCGTCGTACAGACTCACTCGGCGTCGTCGCCCTTGGCGTCGTCGTTCTTGTCCTCCTTGGACAGGTTCGGCTTCTCGCCCGCGTTGCCCGCCGCCTCGCCGAGCAACTTGTCCAGCTCGGAGAAGTCCAGATGCTCGCGGTGCACGAAACCGTCCGGATCGTCCAGATCGGTGGCCGTCGGCAGCATGTCCGGATGGGCCCACAGGGCGTCGCGGCCGTCCACCCCGCGCGCGTCCGTGAGCGAGGCCCACAGACGGGAGGCGTCACGCAGGCGCCGCGGACGCAGCTCCAGGCCGATCAGCGTGGCGAACGTCTGCTCGGCCGGGCCACCCGTGGCGCGGCGACGGCGCAGCGTCTCACGCAGGGCGTCCGCGGACGACAGACGCGGCTTCGCGGCCGCGTGGACCACCGCGTCCACCCAGCCCTCCACGAGCGCCAGTGCCGTCTCCAGACGGGCCAGGGCGGCCTTCTGCTCCGGCGTGTCCTCCGGCTGGAACATGCCCTGCTGCAGCGCGTCCTGCAACTGCTCGGGGTTCTGCGGGTCGAACTGGCCGACCACGTCCTCCAGCTTGGCCGTGTCCACCTTGATCCCGCGCGCGTACCCGTCGACCGCGCCGAACAGGTGCGAGCGCAGCCACGGCACATGCGCGAAAAGACGCTGGTGGGCGGCCTCGCGCAGAGCGAGGTAGAGCCGCACCTCGTCCTTCGGCACGCCCAGGTCCTTGCCGAACGCCTCGATGTTCACCGGCAGCAGGGCGGCCCGGCCGGCCGGCCCGAGCGGCAGGCCGATGTCCGTCGAGCCGACGACCTCGCCCGCGAGCACGCCCACGGCCTGGCCGATCTGCGTGCCGAACATGGCGCCGCCCATCGAGCGCATCATGCCGATCAGCGGGCCCGCCATGGCCTGCATCTCCTCCGGCAGGACGTCGCCCATCGCCGCGCCGACGCGCTCGGCGACCGGGTCGACGAGCTCCTGCCACGCGGGCAGGGTCGCCTCGACCCACTCCGCGCGGGACCACGCCACCGCGGAGCCTGCGCCGGACGGCAGGGACGTCGCGTCGTCCAGCCACAGGTCGGCCAGGCGGACGGCCTCCTGGACGGCATTGCGCTCGGAGGGGCCGACGCTGGCGTCCTTGGTGCCGTCCGGCGTGCCCTGGGAGACCGTCTGGCGGGCGATCTGCTTGGCCATGTCCCAGTTCACCGGGCCGCCCTCGTAGGAGAGCATCTGGCCGAGCTGCTGGAACGCGGCGCCCAGGTCGGTGGGGTTCAGCGAACCGAACATGGCAGCGAGCGGATTGTCCGCACCCGGGCCGCCAAAGCCTCCGGCTCCGGGCAGCCCGAAACCGAATGGGTTGTCCGGTCCCTGCCCACCACCGCTCTGCTGGTCCTTCTTCTTGCCCTCGTCGCCGTCTTCCGGCTCCTCCGGCGGAAGGCCGAATCCGAATGGGGTGTCACTCACGGGGTTCCTCGGCTGGTAAGGCCACCGGCTTTTCTCCGGCGGCGCGGCTGCCCGACAACACCACCCAGCGTAGACACCCGAGGCCCGATCGGGCCTCGGTGCTTCGCCGACTCGTGGCCTGCGGCAGGATGGATGCCACCTGGTACGTACGCGTCACTGGCGCTCGTACTGAAGACAACCGCTGGAGACGCCCGGTGAGTTCCCCAGATCCGCAGGTTCGCGCAGCGCGAAACCATTCAACCCCACCCGCCGTGCGCGGGCCCGTGGTCGCGGTCACCGGTGCCGCGACCGGGGTCGGCGCGCTTCTCACCGAGCGGCTCGCCGCGTCCGACGCGATCAAGCAGGTCGTCGCCATCGACGAACGGCGCGGGGAGTGCGCGGCGGCGCAGTGGCACATCCTCGATGTGCGGGACCCGGCCATCGCGGACAAGCTGCGGGGCGTGGACGTGGTCGTGCATCTGGCACTCGACCTCGACCTGGGGAGTGACGCGGCCGCCCGTACGGCCTACAACGTGCGGGGGACACAGACCGTGCTGACCGCCGCGGCGGCGGCCGGGGTGCACCGTGTGGTGCTGTGCACGTCGGCGATGGTCTACGGAGCTCTGCCGGACAACGAGCTGCCGCTGTCGGAGGACGCGGAGCTGCGGGCGACCGCCGAGGCCACCGGTGTGGGCGACCTGCTGGAGATCGAACGGCTCGCGCGACGCGCCCCCCGCGCGCATCCCGGGCTGAACGTGACCGTGGTCCGGCCGGCCCTGCTGGTCGGGGGCACCGACACGGCGCTGACCCGGTACTTCGAGTCGCCACGGCTGCTCGTCGTCGCCGGGTCGCGGCCCGCCTGGCAGTTCTGCCACGTCGAGGACCTGTGCGCCGCTCTGGAGTACGCCGTTCTGGAGAAGGCGGACGGCGAGCTGGCCGTCGGGTGCGACGGCTGGCTGGAGCAGGAGGAGGTCGAGGAGCTCAGCGGGATCCGGCGGATGGAGCTGCCGTCCGCCGTCGCGCTGGGCGCGGCGGCCAGGCTGCACCGGATCGGTCTCACTCCCTCGCCGGCCGGGGACCTGGCCTACACGATGTATCCCTGGGTGGTGAGCGGGAGCCGGCTGCACGAGGCCGGGTGGCGGCCGGGGTGGACCAATGAGGAGGTGCTCGCGGAGCTGCTGGAAGAGGTGTCCGGGCGGCACACGGTCGTCGGACGGCGGCTGGGGCGGAAGGACGCGACCGCGGCGGGTGCGGCGGGTGCGACGGTGGCTCTGCTGGGCGCGGCGGCTGTCGTACGGCGGGCCCGCAAGGCCCGGCGGCGCATCTGAGGCCGCCGGCCTCGGCCCGACAGGGTCCACGGGACCCCGCCGGGCGCGGGACGCGCCGACGCCGTCCCGCTGTAGGACACTCCAAACAGCCACGCGCGCGTGGCTGGTGAAAGTCGTATTCCACGATGCCGGAGGTGTACGGCACGATGGGGGTATGGCACCCACGAACGATCACCCCGGTGAGCAGACGGCGCAGGACCCCATCAAGCTGATCGCCGTTCGCGAGGCCGCGCTCTCCGTGGACGAGGTCTTCCGGGCCGTGGGGGACGACGCGGCGGGCGGGATCGCGCTCTTCGTGGGGACCGTGCGCAATCACGACGGCGGGGCCGACGTCGACCGGCTCGGGTACTCCTGCCACCCCAGCGCCGAGGCCGAGATGCGGCGGATCGCCGAGAAGGTGGTCGCCGAGTATCCGGTGCGGGCGCTGGCCGCCGTGCACCGGGTGGGGGACCTCGGGATCGGGGATCTGGCCGTCGTCGTCGCGGTCGCCTGTCCCCATCGGGGCGAGGCCTTCGAGGCCTGCCGGAAACTGATCGACGACCTCAAGCACGAGGTGCCCATCTGGAAGCACCAGAAGTTCTCCGACGGCACCGAGGAGTGGGTCGGGGCCTGCTGAACGGGCCACAGAAACTCCGGTTGCGTAACCACACCCCGGGCACGAGCGTTGTCAGTGCGGATGGTTAATCTGCTGATCAGTCAGTCGCGGACGCTCACAAGGGGTCGGGAGGTCGGCATGGCGGCGCTCGCCTGGTTGCTTATTCCGTTTGCCGCAGCGATAGGTGCCGGTCTGTGGGGAAGCTGGGCCAACCGCACCCGTAAGGTGCGCGGCGACGGCCCGGAGCTCGACGGGTACGCCCGGTTCCGCGAGGCCATGGAGAGGTCCCACTCCCGTACGTGAGGTATCGGACGGGGGAGCCCTGACGGTGTGCTGACAGACGCGTCCCGTACTGTCGAGACATGCCACGCCGCACCGCGACGATGCTCGCCTCCACCCTGATGCTGATCGCGCTCCTGTGCGCGGGAGTGCTCATTCCCGTGCCGTACTCGGAGATGTCGCCGGGGCCGACCGTGAACACCCTCGGGGACCATGGCGGCGAGCCGGTGCTGCAGATTTCCGGCCACAAGACGTACGGCACCTCCGGCCACCTCAACATGACCACCGTCCGGGTCACCAGTGCCGACTACAGGATGAACCTCGTCGAGGCCGTCTACGGGTGGCTGGCTCATGACGACAAGGTCGTGCCGCACGAGACGCTCTACCCGGACGGCAAGACGGAGGAGCAGTCCACCCAGGAGAACGCCGAGGAGTTCAGCCAGTCCCAGGAGAGCGCGAAGGTCGCCGCGCTCAAGGAACTCGGCATTCCCGTGAAGTCCTGGGTGATCGTCTCGACGGTCGTCAAGGACTCCCCGGCCGAGGGCAGGCTGCACGCCGGTGACGTCATCAAGGCCGTCGACGGCACGGCGGTCAAGCAGCCGTCCGACGTCGCGCAGCTCGTGACCAAGCACAAGCCCGGTCAGGACGTTGTGTTCACCGTCGTCCCGGCGAAGGAGCAGGCCGCCGCCGAGAAGGAGAACAAGACGGCGACCGGGACCGAGAAGGTCACCGTCACCACGGCGACGTCGCACGACAGCGGTGCCAAGCGCGCCATCGTCGGGATCTCCGCCGGCACGGACCACACCTTCCCGTTCAGCATCGACATCAAGCTCGCCGACGTCGGCGGGCCCAGCGCCGGTCTGATGTTCGCGCTCGGCATCTACGACAAGCTCACCCCGGGAAGCCTCACCGGCGGCAAGTTCGTCGCCGGCACGGGCACCATCGACGACGAGGGCACGGTCGGGCCGATCGGCGGCATCGAAATGAAGACCGTCGGCGCGCGCAGCAAGGGCGCCCAGTACTTCCTCACACCCGCCGAGAACTGCGCCGCCGCGGCGAAGGACACCCCGAGCGGCCTCACCCTCGTCAAGGTGAAGACCATCGGCGACGCCCTCCACGCGCTCAACGACATCCGCGGCGGCGACACCGCCGACCTGCCGAAGTGCACGACCAAGGGGTGACACGCGGGAGCCGGTGAGACGGTACGTGGCTGTGCACGGCTGGGGGCGCCCCTGAGTTCCAGGGGCGCCCCCAGCGCCGTACCGGTACCCGCAGGAGTCAGTCCTCGAAAGTCGCCGTCAGGGCCTCGGCCAGGCCCGGCACCAGGTCGGGACCGGTGAGGACCTCGGTCGGGGTGTCCTTCTCACGCAGGCGCACCGCCGACTCGCGGGTGCCGTCACGCAGGACGGCGACCGTCATACGGACCTCCTGGCGCTCGGGGTGGTCCGCCACCCACTTCGCCAGCTTCGCGCCGCTCAGGCCCTGCGGGACCTGCGCCTCCGCGGAGGGGGGAAGCATCAGGCGCTCGACCGTGAGAGCGCAGCCGGAGACCGCGTCGGGCCAGGCGATGGTGCCGAGGAACTCGTCGAGTGCCTTGTCCGTTGGAACCTCGTCCTGCTCGATCGGGGTGAGACCGACGGTCTCGGGCTCGTCCTGCAGGCCGAGCTGGGCCGCGAGGGCAGGTTCCTGAGCCCGCAGCCGCGCGGTGTCTACAAGGGCGAAGAGGCGAGCGGGCTGGTCCCAGCCGAGGCCGGAGGCGTACTCGTCGATCTCGAGTACGGCCCGGGTGAGCGGGTTCGCTGCCATGGGAGTGTTGGACATGGTCACAATCCTGCCTCGTTCCCGGCCCGAATCGGGAACCGAGTAAACGATGAGTAAGTTGCATAGATGTGGGCCCGCGATCACGGGGGGCCACGGACGGTCCGCGAACACGAGGGCCTGACGGATCAACAGCGATTTTCGAGGTGCGCACCTTGGCTTTCCAGATGCCGGACCGCGGCGGGGGCCCGACGGGGCCGCGGATCAGAGTGGGCCGCCCGTCCCGGCGCGCCCGCACCCTGCTCATGACACTGGGCGTCCTGGCCGTCCTCGGCATGGCGTTCACCATGTTCGCGGGGTTCTGGACGGACTGGTTGTGGTACCGCTCGGTGCACTACTCGTCCGTGTTCACCACCATGCTGTGGACCAAGATCGGGCTCTTCTTCGTCTTCGGCCTGCTGATGGCGGCCGCGGTCGGCTTCAACGTCTGGCTCGCGCACCGGCTGAGGCCCCCGTTGAGCGCCATGTCCATGGAGCAGCAGAGCCTCGACCGCTACCGGATGGGCATCGCGCCGTACAAGACGTGGCTGCTGCTCGGCATCGCCGCGCTGGTCGGCCTCATCGCGGGTGCGTCCGCGGCCGGCCAGTGGCGGACCTGGCTGATGTGGGTCAACGGCGTGCCCTTCCACCAGAAGGACCCGCAGTTCCACCTCGACGTCTCCTTCTACGCCTTCGACCTGCCCTGGTACCGCTTCCTGCTGGGCTTCGGCTTCGCCACCGCGATCCTGTCCCTGATCGCCGCCGCGCTCACCCACTACCTGTACGGCGGGCTGCGCGTGACCAGTCCGGGCGCGCGTGCCACGGCCGCGGCCACCGGGCACCTGTCGGTGCTCCTGGGTATCTTCGTCGCCCTGAAGGCGGTCGCCTACTGGCTCGACCGCTACGGACTCGCCGTGAAGTCCAGTGACTTCAAGGCGACCGGAAACTGGACGGGCCTCAGGTACGTCGACGCGAACGCCTACCTGCCGGCCAAGACGATCCTGTTCTGCATCGCGGTGATCTGCGCGCTGCTGTTCTTCGCCACACTGTGGCGGCGCACCTGGCAGCTGCCCGTCATCGGCTTCGGCCTGATGGTGCTCTCGGCGATCCTCATCGGCGGCCTGTACCCGGCCATCGTCCAGAAGTTCCAGGTCCAGCCCAACGAGCAGGCCAAGGAAGCCCCGTACGTCCAGAAGAACCTCAAGGCGACCCGCGAGGCGTACGGCATCGACGACGCCAGGGTCACCGAGTACCAGGGCAAGAGCAACACCGCGGACAAGACCAGGCTGCGTGACGACGTTGACGGCGCGGCGAGCATCCGGATCATGGACCCGAACGTCGTCTCGCCGACGTTCCAGCAGCTCCAGCAGATGCGGAACTACTACGGGTTCCCGACCAACCTCGACGTCGACCGGTACCCGACCAAGGACGGCAAGGACCAGGACACGGTCATCGGTCTGCGTGAGCTGAACCTCGACGGCATCCCGAAGAACAACTGGATCAACGACCACTTCCGCTACACCCATGGCTACGGCGTGGTCGCCGCCAAGGGCACGGAGGCGGACTCCGAGGGCCGCCCGGTCTTCACCGAGTACGACCTGCCGTCGCAGGGCGAGCTGCCGACGTACCAGCAGCGGATCTACTACGGCGAGAAGACCACCACGTACTCGATCGTCGGCGGTCCCCAGAAGGAGATCGACTACTCCGACGACAGCGGCGAGAAGACCACGAGCTACAAGGCGAAGAGCGGGGTCAACCTCTCCAACCCGCTCAACCGGGCCGCGTACGCGGTGGCGTTCAACGAACCGCAGATCCTCTACTCCGGTGCCATCGGCGAGGGGTCGCGGATCCTGTACAACCGCACGCCCAAGGCGCGCGTCGAGGCGGTCGCCCCTTGGCTGACCATCGACGGCGACGCCTACCCGGCCGTCGTGGACGGTCACATCCAGTGGATCGTGGACGCGTACACGACGACCAACGGCTACCCGTACGCCTCCCGTACGACCCTCGGCGACACGACGGCCGACTCGCTGACCGCCGCCAACAACTCACGCGCGGTGGTGGCCCAGCAGAACCAGGTCAACTACATCCGCAACTCGGTGAAGGCGACCGTCGACGCGTACACCGGTGAGGTCAAGCTCTACCAGTGGGACACCCAGGACCCGGTGCTGAAGACCTGGATGAAGGCCTTCCCCGGCACGGTGCAGCCGAAGACCGGCATCTCCGCCTCGCTGATGGCCCATCTGCGCTACCCGCAGGACCTGTTCAAGGTTCAGCGCGAGCTGCTCACGCGCTACCACGTGACGGACGCGCAGACCTTCCTGACCGGCAGCGAGGTGTGGCAGGTGCCGGACGACCCGACCAACAGGTCGGGCAACGCGGTGCCGCCGTACTACCTGAGCATGAAGATGCCCGGACAGCAGTCGCAGGCGTTCTCGCTGTCCACGACGTTCACCCCCAACGGGCGTGACAACCTCAGCGCGTTCATGTCGGTCGACGCCGAGGCGGGCACGCCCGAATACGGCAGGATCAGAATCCTGAAACTGCCGACGAGCACAACGGTCAACGGGCCCAAACAGGTTCAGAGCCAGTTCAACTCCGAACAGGACATCGCCTCCGCGATCAGCCTGCTCAGCCGCGGTCATTCGAGCGTGGAGTACGGCAACCTGCTGGCGGTGCCGCTCGACGGAGGACTGCTGTACGTGGAGCCCGTCTACGTACGCGGTGGCGGACTCAAGTACCCGCTGCTGCGGAAGGTACTGGTGAGCTACGGCACGAGCTACGCCTTCGAGGACACGCTCGACGAGGCCCTCAACAAGGTCTTCGGAGTGCAGGGTTCGACCAGTACGCCACCGGACACCGGCACCGGCAATCCGCCGCCGTCGGGCAATCCGACCGTCCAACAGGCTCTCGGTGACGCCCAGAAGGCCTTCGACTCGGGGCAGGAAGCCCTGAAGAAGGGCGACTGGGAGGCGTACGGGCGGGCCCAGAAGGATCTGGAGGACGCGCTGAAGCGGGCCAAGGACGCCCAGTCCAAGGCCGATGGGACCAGCGGCGGCGACAAGTCCACCGGCGGCAGTGGTCAGGGCGGCGGCAAAAGCTGATCAAGGCCACCCCGCGCCGTGATAGGGTTGCCACACAACGGCGCGGGGTGGAGCAGCTCGGTAGCTCGCTGGGCTCATAACCCAGAGGTCGCAGGTTCAAATCCTGTCCCCGCTACTGCAGAGGATGGGGCGCGGTCGTCACGAGTGGAGGCGAGTGTCTTTGTTGTGTCTGAG
>NZ_JBHYKH010000123.1:7937-10405 GCF_042741275.1 Streptomyces sp. NPDC058964 | reverse complement strand
CAAAACAACCCACTGTGAGCTATTAAAAACCCCCGCCCACCCAGAACAACCGCGTCGCCCCCAACCCACCCGCCCCCGCCCCCTTCGTGGTGTGCGAACGCATGTGCCGGTCAATGACGTCGCCGTGCCGCCGTGGGGAGTTGGCACTCCTGTGTTTGACTTGTCTCTCTGTGGGCATGTCGACAAAACGCTGAAGTGACCTCCCGGACTGCGGTATACCGGGTGTACCGAGGTTGCAGGTGGTGCGACGATGGACGTTATGGGGGACAAGGCAACTCTGTTGGAGACAGGGCGTTTTGCGCAGAATTCCGACCATGCGCAGCCTTCTGACTACGTGGAGCCTTCCGAGTGTGCGCAGCCTTCCGGCCGGGACGAGGCCGGCGAGGCCGCCGAGGAGGCGCGTCAGAGGCTCGCCGTGGAGGCGGGTGACGTCGAGGCGATGAGCGTCCTCGGGGCCATGCTGCTGCGCCGTGGCGATCTCGACGGAGCCGAGCCCCATCTGCGTGCCGCCACCGCCGCCGGGGACCGGGCCGCCGCCAACAACCTGGGTGTCCTGTTGCATCAGCGCGGTTATTCGGAGGAGGCCGCCGGATGGTGGCGGATCGCCGCCGTCGCCGGTTCCGCGGCCGCCGCGCACGCGTTGGGCCGGCACCACCGTGAGCGGGGAGACGAGCCTGCCGCCGAGTACTGGCTGCGCCAGTCCGCCGAGCAGGGCCACGCGCTGGGCGCGTACGCGCTCGCCGACCTGCTGGAGCACCGCGGGGCCGCCGGGGCCGACCAGTGGATGCGGGCCGCGGCGGAGCGGGGGCACCGTGAGGCGGCGTACCGGCTCGCCCGCGCGCTTGATCGCAAGGCCGGGGCGGAGGGAGACGGCGCGTCTGACAACGGTGTCGCGTCCGTCTTCCTGGACGAGGCCGAGCAGTGGTACCGGCAGGCCGCCGCGCGCGGGCACCGGCGCGCGGCGCTGCATCTGGGAGCGATTCTGGAGCGGCGGGGCGACCTCAAAGAGGCCGGGCGCTGGTACCTGACCTCCGCGAAGGACGGCGAGGCGCGAGCGGCGTGCGCGCTCGGGTTCCTGCTGCGCGACGCCGGGGACACCGAGAGCGCGGCCGTGTGGTGGCTCCGGGCCGCGCAGGACGGAGACGGCAACGCGGCCAACGCGCTCGGCGCGCTGCACGCGGAGCGCGGGGAGACGCAGACCGCCGAGCGGTGGTACCGCGCGGCGATGGACGCCGGGGACGACAACGGGGCGTACAACCTCGGGCTGCTCTGCGCCGAGCAGGGGCGGACCGGGCAGGCCGAGCAGTGGTACCGGCGGGCCGCGTACGCCGGGCACCGTGAGGCGGCGAACGCCCTCGCCATCCTGCTGCTGCAGGGAGGCGACGCGACCGGGGCCGAGCCGTGGTTCTCCAAGGCGGCGGAGGCAGGGAGCGTGGACGCCGCGTTCAACCTGGGGATCCTGTACGCCGGGCGGGGCACCGAGGAGGATGCCCTGGCCGCGCTGCGGTGGTACGAGCGGGCGGCCGCCGCCGGGCACACGGAGGCGGCGTTGCAGGTCGGTATGGCGCGGCTTCGGGAGGGGGACGAGCAGGAGGCGGAGCGGCATCTTCGGTGCGCGGCCGGCGGGGGGAGCGCCGAGGCGGCGTACCGGCTGGCCGCCGTGCTGGACGCGCGACGGCCTGCTGCGGCCACGCATGAGCTCGGCGAGTCGGCGCACGAGAAGACCGAGTGCGAGGAGTGGTACGAGCGGGCGGCTTCCCAGGGGCATCGGCGGGCGCAGGTGCGGGTCGGGATGCTGGCTGCGGCGCGCGGTGATGTCGTGGAGGCGGCGCGGTGGTACCGGGAGGCCGCCGAGGCCGGGTCCCGGAACGGGGCGTTCAATCTCGGGCTGCTGCTGGCGCGGGAGGGAAGCGAGCCGGAGGCGGCCGTGTGGTGGGCGCGGGCCGCTGACGCCGGGCACGGACGGGCGGCGCTTCGGCTGGCCCTGGTCTACGCGCGTCGTGGCGAGCTGGCGGAAGGGCAGCGGTGGGCCGACAGGGCGGTGTCGCTCGGGCCGGAGGAGGTCGCGGAGCGGGCGTCCCGGTTGTCGGACGCTTTGCGGGAGGAACTGTCGGCGTGACGCTGCGCTGGGCTCGGGCGGGTTCCTTGCCCACCCGCCCAACCGACTCGGCCGGCTGAGAAGTCCTGTCCCGGGGCTCCGCCCCGGGCGCCCGGCCTGCCCCTCCGGGAGGTCCCCGAATGCCCGGCGGGCACTCCGTTCCCAGCCTCCTGCCGGCCCTGCCCCCACCCCCCGACAAGCGATTTGCCTCGCTCCGCGTCCTTGACGTAGTGTTGCGTTCACCGACGCGGGGTGGAGCAGCTCGGTAGCTCGCTGGGCTCATAACCCAGAGGTCGCAGGTTCAAATCCTGTCCCCGCTACTGAAGGCCCGAAGGGCCCGGGCGTGATATAACGGCGCGGAGGCGTTTTT
>NZ_JBHYKH010000123.1:0-7927 GCF_042741275.1 Streptomyces sp. NPDC058964 | reverse complement strand
TCCCGCTGGGCTCAAACCCCAGATGTCGCCGGTTAAAATCCGTACCCCTCTACTGACGGCCGCGGGGCCCGGTTCGTCCGCTCCGGGCCCTTCGGCGTTTGTCGTTGCTTGCGTGGGTGGCGTGGGTGGCGTGGACGCGCGAAGCCCCGGTCTCCAAGGTAGTGGAGCCGGGGCTTCGCGGAGCGTGGGTTCAGGCGGATGCGCAGGCGGGGCAGGTGCCCCGGTAGGTGACCTCCACGTCCGAGACCGTGAAGCCGAAGCGCTCCGAGTCGGGGAGGTCGGCCAGCGGGTTGCCGACCGGATGGACGTCGCGGATCGCGCCGCACCGTGCACAGACCAGGTGATGGTGCGGCCGGTGCGCGTTCGGGTCGTACCGCTTCGCGCGCTTGTCCGTGCTGACCTCGAGGACCTCACCGAGGGAGACCAGCTCGCCCAGCGTGTTGTAGACGGTCGCCCGGGAGATCTCGGGCAGCTTGGCGACGGCCCGGGCATGGACCTCGTCGGCCGTCAGATGAACATGCTCTCCGTCGAGAACCTCGGCCACGACACGCCGCTGCGCGGTCATCCGCCATCCGCGTCCGCGCAGCCGTTCCAGAAGGTCGCTCATGAGGACCAGCCTAACAGCAAGGGGACCCAAGTTCCGAATGGGTGTGAGTTTAGATAGACTCTTGTTTTAGATATTGTCTATTGTGAGATCGAGGCGACTTTGGTCAAGCGGCAGGAATCGTCGGGAACGGCGCCGGAGGCGTGCGTGACGCAGGGAGGGCCGTTCCAGGCGGACCGGCCGCTGTGGCGCTCCACTCCGGTCATCGGCGTGACCGGCAACCACGCCGCTCCCGGGCCGATGGTGACTTCGGCGGGTGGCTGGAGGTGACGGTGCAAGCCCTGCGCGGCTGACGCACGGCGGTCGCCGGACAGCTTGCCGACGCGGCGGGCCGGATCCCCGGGCGGTCGGGGCCCGGCCCGTTTCGCGTGCTCAGAGCGCCGGTGCCGGCTCCCGTGCGGGCGCCCAGCAGCGGATGATGTCGCGGACCGAGACGATCCCGGCGGGTTCGCCGTGATCGAGGACGATGAGGTGCCGGAAGCCGCCGTGCGCCATGGCGCGGGCCGCCTCCTCCAGGGTCCAGGTGGGGGCGGCGAACACGACGTTGTTGGTGGTGTGGGCGTGGGTTCGCTCCGTGTCCGGGTTCTGGCCCAGGCCCACGGAGTTCAGGATGTCGCGTTCGGTGAGGATCCCGATCCCGCCCGCGTCGGGATCGAGGACGACGGCGGCGCCCACGCGGCGGGCGGACATCAGTGCGGCGGCTTGGCGGAGGGTGTGTGCTGGGCCGATGGTGAGGACCACCGTGCTCATGGCGTCTCGGACGAGCATGGTCTGGAGCCACCTCCTAAGAATCGCTGCGATAGTTCAGCGATTCACAAGTTCACAAGTGGGGGTCCTCTCAGGGTGGCAGGTAAAGCGGAGGTCAACAAGGGGGCGCGCGCGGCCGATTGAGGGCGTGCGTGATCGTCCCGTGCCGCTCAGTAGCGCTGGTTGAGATACCCCAGCAACTCGTCGTGCAGCAGACCGTTCGAAGCGGCCGCGTTGCCGCTGTGCGGGCCGGGGCGGCCGTCGAGGCCGGTGAACGTGCCGCCGGCCTCCGTGACGATGATCGCGTTGGCGGCCATGTCCCAGAGCGAGAGTTCGGGCTCGGCGCAGATGTCCACCGAACCCTCGGCGACCATCATGTAGGGCCAGAAGTCGCCGTACGCGCGCGTGCGCCAGACCTCGCGGGTGAGGTCGAGGAAGCCGTTCAGGCGTCCCTGTTCCTCCCAGCCGGAGAGCGAGGAGTACGCGAACGAGGCGTCCGAGAGCCTGGAGACGCGCGAGGCGTGGATGCGGGTCGCCGAGGACAGGCTGCGGCCGGTGAAGGCGCCGTGCCCCTCCGCCGCCCACCAGCGGCGGCCGAGGGCGGGGGCGGAGACGACGCCGACGACCGGCCGGTAGCCGCCCTCGCCCGCCTCCATCAGGGAGATCAGCGTGGCCCAGACGGGGACGCCGCGTACGTAGTTCTTGGTGCCGTCGATCGGGTCGATCACCCAGCGGCGTGGGCCGGTGCCCTCGATGCCGTACTCCTCGCCCAGGACCGCGTCCCTGGGACGGGCCCGCTGGAGCTGCCCGCGGATGAGCTCCTCGGCGGCCTTGTCCGCTTCGCTCACCGGGGTCATGTCCGGCTTCGTCTCGACCTTCAGGTCGAGTGCCTTGAAACGGGCGGTCGTCGCGGCGTCGGCCGCGTCCGCGAGGACGTGGGCGAGGCGCAGGTCGTCGAGGTAGTCGGGCATGAAACGAACCGTATCCGTCGTGGTCGGTACGCGGCTACAGGGGATCGGTTCGCGGCTGCCGGGGAGCGGTGCGTGGTCGGCGGGGACCGTTTCCGGAGAGTGCGCGCGGGCGCGCCCCGGGGTGACCCGCGTGCGGTGGCCGAAGGGCGCCCCTCGGTGCCCTCGCGAACCCTTGACAGTGCATTCCCGCGCGTCAAATCTGGGCGCAGAGCCGCTCGCCCCAGGGAGGCGATGATGCCTGCAGCGCGGGAATCCCTACTGGACGCCGCGTACACGGCGCTCGCGCGCCGGCCGTGGTCCGCCGTGCGGATGGTGGACGTGGCCGCGGCGGCCGGGGTGTCCCGGCAGACCTTGTACAACGAGTTCGGGAGCAAGGAGGGGCTGGCCAGGGCGCTGGTGCGCCGGGAGGCCGACGGGTATCTCGCGGGGGTGGAGCGCGCCCTCGCCAGTTCGTCCGAGCCCCGCGACCGGCTGACCGCCACCGCCGAGTGGACAGCCCTGGCCGCCCGTGAGAACGCCCTCGTGCGCGCCATGCTCACCGGCTGCTGGACCGAGCGTCTGCCCTCCCCGACGCTCTCCGCGGTGCCCTCCTCCTCGGCCGTACCGGCACAGCGCCGGGCTGACGGTCCGCTGCCGTCGCCCGGCGACTTCGTGCACCTCGTGCGGGACCGCGCGGTGGCGGTGCTCGCCGGCCCCGGCGGCGTGCGGGGCGAGGGTGCCGAACTCGTCCGGTCCTGTGAACTCGTCGTACGGCTGGCACTGTCCTGTGTGTCCGCTCCGCCGGGCGAGGGCGAGGGCGGGGTCGCCGAGCTGGTACGCGGCGCCCTGTTACGGAGCGAAGCCGAGAGCTCGGGGGAGCGTGCACGGCGTCGCGGGGCAGGCGGGGATCCGACGGCAGGGCCTAGTGGGCCGAGCCCGACAGCTGGAGCCCGATGACGCCGATGATGACCAGGCTGATCGACACGATCTTCAGCGTGGACACCAGGTCGCCGAGGAAGATCATGCCGTAGATCGCGGTGCCCGCGGCTCCGATGCCGGTCCACACGGCGTAGGCGGGGCCCACGTCCAGCTTCTTGAGGGAGAGGGTGAGCAGACCGAAGCTGCCGAGGGCGAAGGCGCAGAACGCGATGGTGGGCCACAGGCGGGTGAATCCGTGGGAGAGCTTGAGGCAGACGGCGAAACCGGTCTCCAGCATTCCGGCCACGATGACCAGCAGCCACGCCATGTGCTGTCCTCCCGTATGTCCGGCTCGGTGCGATTATGCACTTGCCGGGCTCGGGCACGGCCAAACACCGCGGCGCTCAGTCGCCCTCCTTGCGCTCCCGCGTCGCCAGCAGCCGGCGCAGTGAGTACAGCCGCGCGGGATCCGCGTGCCCCTCGGCCACCC
This sequence comes from Streptomyces sp. NPDC058964, assembly GCF_042741275.1. NCBI lineage: Bacteria > Bacillati > Actinomycetota > Actinomycetes > Kitasatosporales > Streptomycetaceae > Streptomyces > Streptomyces sp. NPDC058964. Next base: position 4,218 of record NZ_JBHYKH010000123.1, on the reverse strand, counting down.
ACTGGTCCAGCGCGCAGTCCGGCTCGTCGTGGCTGCACGCGCGCGGGCAGCCCTCGGTGCCCGGCCCCAGGTCGGGGAATGCGTGGATGACACGGGAGGCGTCGATGTGCGCCAGGCCGAAGGACCGTACGCCCGGGGTGTCGACGACCCAGCCGTCCGCGGAGGCGAGCGGCAGCGCGAGTGCCGAGGTGGTGGTGTGGCGGCCGCGGCCCGTCACCGCGTTCACATGACCCGTGATACGCCGGCGCTCCATCGGGACCAGCGCGTTGACCAGCGTCGTCTTGCCCACGCCCGAGTGGCCCACGAAGGCCGTGACCTTGCCGTCGAGGTGCTCGCGGACACGGTCGGCCGCGCCGCCGTCCTCCAGCTCCTCGCGGCTGGTGACGACGTAGGGGATGTCCAGGTCGCCGTAGAGCTCCAGAAGCTTGTCCGGCGGGGCCAGGTCCGACTTGGTCATGACCAGGAGGGGGGTCAGGCCGCCGTCGTAGGCGGCGACCAGACAGCGGTCGATCAGACGCGGGCGGGGTTCCGGGTCGGCCAGGGCTGTGACTATGGCCAGCTGGTCGGCGTTGGCGACGACCACGCGCTCGTACGGGTCGTCGTCGTCCGCGGTCCGGCGCAGGACCGAGGCGCGCTCCTCGATGCGGACGATGCGGGCGAGGGTGTCCTTCTTGCCGGACAGATCACCGACGAGGGCCACCCGGTCGCCGACCACCGCCGCCTTGCGGCCCAGTTCGCGGGCCTTCATCGCCATGATCGGCCGGTCGTCGACGAGGCACGTCAGGCGGCCCCGGTCCACCGTGAGGACCATGCCCTCGGCCGCGTCCTCGTGTTTGGGCCGGATGTTCGTGCGGGGTCGGTTGCCCTTGCGGTTCGGGCGGCTGCGGATGTCGTCCTCGTCGGTGTGCTTGCCGTAGCGGCGCATGGCGGTGAGTCCCCTACGCCCTGTCGCTCCCGAGCATCGCGGTCCACATCTCCGGGAAGTCCGGGAGGGTCTTCGCCGTCGTCGCCACGTTCTCGATCTGTACGCCCTCGACCGCCAGGCCGATGATCGCTCCGGCGGTTGCCATGCGGTGGTCCTCGTAGGTGTGGAACACGCCGCCGTGCAGGCGGCGCGGACGGATGTGCAGGCCGTCGGCGGTCTCGGTGACGTCGCCGCCCAGCTCGTTGATCTCCTTGGTGAGCGCGGCCAGGCGGTCCGTCTCGTGCAGGCGCAGGTGGGCCACGCCCCGCAGGGTGGAGGGGGAGTCCGCGAGGGCGGCGACGGCCGCGATGCCCGGGGTGAGCTCGCCGACGTCGCCCAGGTCCACGTCGATGCCGTGGATCGCACCGGAGCCGGTGAACTCCAGGCCGTACTCGGTCAGTTCGCAGGAACCACCCATCTCGGTGAAGATCTCGCGCAGCCGGTCACCCGGCTGGGTCGTCCGGGACGGCCAGTCCGGGACGAGTACCTTGCCGCCGGTCACCAGGGCCGCCGCCAGGAACGGCTGGGCGTTCGACAGGTCCGGCTCGATGGTCAGATCGCGGCCGAGCAGGGCGCCCGGGGTGACCCGCCAGACGTTCGGCTCGCCGCCCGACTCCGGGGTGTCCACCTGGGCGCCGACCGCGCGCAGCATGTCGACGGTCATCCGGATGTGCGGCATGGAGGGCAGCGAGGCACCGGTGTGGCGGACCTCGACGCCCTGGTTGAAGCGAGGGCCGGACAGCAGCAGCGCGGACACGAACTGGGACGAGGACGAGGCGTCGATCGACACCGGGCCGCCTTCGAGCGCGCCGCCACCGTGCACCGTCAGCGGCAGCGTGCCCCGGCCGTCGTCGTCGATCCGGGCGCCGAGCACGCGCAGCGCGTCGATCACGCCGTTCAGGGGACGCTCGTACGACCTGGGGTCGCCGTCGAAGCGGACCGGGCCGTCGGCCAGCGCGGCGACCGGCGGCAGGAAGCGCATGACCGTGCCGGCGTTGCCGACGTCGACCGTGGCCGGGCCGTGCAGGCCCGTCGGGAACACGCGCCAGGCCTCGCCGGCGCCGTCCGGGCCGCCCGCGACGGAGGAGCTCGAAGACACCGTCTCCTCGATGCCGACGCCCATGGCGCGCAGGGCACCGGCCATCAGCAGGGTGTCCCGGGAGCGCAGCGGGCGGCGCAGCCAGCCGGGCTCGGAGGCGAGGGCGGCGAGCACCAGGGCGCGGTTGGTGACCGACTTCGACCCGGGCACGTGGACCGTCGCGTCGACGGCTCCGCTCGCGTGCGGGGCGGGCCAGAGGGCGGTGTGTGCGGGGTTAACGGTCATGCGCCCCACTTTAGTGGCTGGGGGACAACGGGGATCTTGATCGAAAAGCGGTGAAACCGGAGCGAAACCTCGACAGGGGAAATGCCGTGCATATATGCGCGTGTAGAACGGCCCCGACAGGTCCGGACCTGACTCAGACCTCCAGCAGCCAGCGCCCGCCACCGATCAGTGAACTCAGTGACACCACGTGGAACAGGAACAGCCACATCGCGGCCGGAACGTTGGTGAGCCGGGCCAACTGGTCCGCGTCCGAGTCACCGGCGCCGCCGCGCGCCCGCTTGGCCTGCAGTTCGAAGGCCGGACGCACCCCGCCGACCAGCAGGAACCACACCACCGCGTAGGCGAAGGCCGCCTGCACCTGCGGCCCGGTCAGCCAGGACACCAGCAGGAACGCCCCGCCCGTGACGATCACGGTCAGCGCCCCGTACGCGTTGCGGATCATCACCAGCATGGCCACCAGCAGCGCCGTGGCCAGCCAGAGCAGCAGCGTGATGTGCCCGGCGGCCAGCAGCGCGGCACCCCCGAGGCCCAGCAGTGGGGGAGCGGTGTAGCCGGCGGCCGCGGTCAGGATCATGCCGATGCCGGTCGGCTTGCCCCGGCTGACGGTGAGGCCGCTGGTGTCGGAGTGCAGCCGTATACCGGTGAGCTGCCGCCCCGAGAGCAGCGCCACCAGACCGTGGCCGCCCTCGTGGGCGATCGTGATGGCGTTGCGCGACAGACGCCACACGCCGGGCGGGATCACCACCGCGACCGCGGCGGCGAGAGTGGCGACCACCACCCAGAGGTCGGGGTCGGGCTGGGTGCCGACGAGACGGTCCCAGAGGCCGGGCAGCGCGGTGGCGGCGGTGCTGTCCATGTACTGGTTGCTCCCTCTGGTGGTTCGGAGTCTGGCAGTGTGGCACGTATGTGCGGACGGTATGCATCCAGTCGTAGGCCCGAAGATCTCGCAGGAATCTTTGAGATCGAGAAGTGGGAGCCCGAAGAGACCCTGGAGCCGGACTACAACGTGGCTCCGACCAAGGAGGTCTACGCCGTCCTCGACCGCCCGGTGAAAGACGCGGCGGACCCGCGGCCGGTTCGGCAGCTGCGCAGGCTCAAGTGGGGGCTCGTCCCCTCCTGGGCCAAGACGCCCGAGGGCGGCGCCCGGATGATCAACGCGCGCGCCGAGACCGTGCACGAGAAGCCGTCGTACCGCCGCGCCTTCGCCGCCCGGCGCTGCATCATCCCCGCCGACGGCTACTACGAGTGGGTCACCGGCACGCAGGAGCGGGACCTCGAGGTCGAGGGGAAGAAGAAGCGCCCGCGCAAGCAGCCGTACTTCGTGCTGCCCGCCGACGGGTCGGTGTTCGCGATGGCCGGGCTGTACGAGTTCTGGCGCGACCGCACGCTGCCCGACGACCACCCGCAGGCATGGTGGGTCACCTGCTCCGTGATCACGACGGAGGCGGAGGCGACGCCCCTGGCCGTCGCACCGGCCGAGGGGCCGTACTCGCTCGCCGAGATCCACCCCCGGATGCCGCTGATGCTGACGCCGGACCGCTGGGACGCCTGGCTGGACCCCGCCCGCACGGACCCGGAGGACCTGCGTTCCCTGCTGGAGCCGCCCCCGGCCGGCCTGATGCGCGCCTACCCGGTCTCCACCGCCGTCAGCAACGTCCGCAACAACGGTCCGGAGCTGCTGAAGGAGCTGGACGGGCCCGAAGAGGGCACACTCTTCTGACGTGACGACCGAGTCAGACCTGACGACCGAGATCATCGGCACGGACGCGGGTGACGCCCGCGTCACCTGGCACAGGGCCGAGAGGGCGCGGCTCGTGCTGGCCGCGAGCCACGGTGCCGGGGGCGGCATCGAGGCGCGGGACCTGCAGGCGCTGGCCCGCGTCCTGCCGGGGCACGGGGTGACTGTCGCGCTGGTCGAGCAGCCCTGGCG
>NZ_JBHYKH010000122.1:0-19898 GCF_042741275.1 Streptomyces sp. NPDC058964 | reverse complement strand
CAGCTGAGGCAGCCCCCGCGGCGACACACGTGTGTGTTCCAGGTTGCGTGGGCTGGGTGTTGTGTATCCGAGCCCGGCTCATCGATGAGGAAGCCAATCCCCGGTGGTGGTCTCCCCCGCTCTCGGGGCGGACCACCACCGGTGCATTCTGGTCGGTCAGTTCTTCTTCTTGCGGACGGTCTTGCTGGTCAGGCTCCAGCTCTGGGACTTCACCGTGTGACGGTGCTTGTCCCGGGCCGTGATCGTGACCTTGAACCGGGTGCCGTCCGGCAACGGCGCGGACAGGTGGACGGACACCTTGTTCCTGGCCCGGTCGTAGGAGGTGACGGCCGTGATGTGCAGCTTTCCGGCGGCGGCCGCCTTGGGACCCGGCAGGATGGTCAAGGTGGCCCTGACGGACGACAGCTTGGCCTTGCCGGGCACGGTCAGGACGAGGGCGTCCTTCGCGTCGGCGGTGTGCGACACCGAGGACGCGGTCTCTTCCGAGGCGCTGGCCGTCGAGCGCATCGCGCTCGGGTTCTCGGCGGTGAAGACGGGGCCGACCCAGTAGTTCGCGGATCCGTAGGAACTGTTGGGGAAGGCCGAGCCGGTGCCGTACCGGTAGAGCCCGTTGTGGTGCGCAGTGGTGTCGGCGGTGGCGGTCAGCGGATAGGACTGGTGGGCCGCCGCGAAGTAGCCGCCGTCCACCGCATAGTTGCCGTTCGGCGCGTGGTAGGAGACGACGTACGCGGTGTCGGCGGTGATGGCGACCGGAGTGGCGAAGGTCAGCTGCTGCCAGCCGGAGGCCGTCTCGCCGGTGAAGGTACCGGTCGCGAGGAGCGTTCCGTCGTCGGACCACAGGCTGCCGGTGTGGGTGCCCGTGTTGCCGGTGCCCTTGTAGAAGGTGACGCCCGTGACCCAGCCACTGGCCGAGGACGTGAACCGGGTGCCCAGCTCGACGGAGTTGGTGTCGCCGGTCATGTCGGTGGTGGCCGGCACGGTGGAGGAGTTCCACAGTGTGCACGGGCAGGTGACCGCCGGCGGGGTGGAACTGGTGGTGAAGGTCCACGTCACCGGGTCCGCCATGGTGTTGCCCCACAGGTCGGAGGCCTGGACGGAGGCGGTGTACGTGGTGTGCAGCGCCAGCTCCGTCGACGGTGTGAAGGTCACCTTGTTCGACACGGGGAGTGTCCTGGCCCCGGGCACGGTGTTGCCGTTCGGGTCCTTCAGGGTGAACGTCAGGCTGTCGGCGTCGATGGCCGAGCTGAAGACGGCCGACACCGGCGACGTGATCGACACGTTGGTCGCGCCGGACGTCGGGGAGGTCGAGGTGACGGTGGGCGGGGTCGTACTGGCCGTCGAGGTGTCCAGTACCACGTCGACCCAGTAGTTGCTGCCGGAGGACTGTGAGGAGGGGAAGGCGCTGGTCGAGCCGTAGTGGTAGACGCCGTTGCCGCCGTCGGTGCCGGACTTCAGCCCCGTGAGCGGGGCCAGCCCGGCGTCGCTGCCGGAGAAGTAGCCGCCGTCGTAGGAGTATCCGCCGTTCGGGGCGAAGTACGACGCTACATAGGTGGTGTTGGCCTTGACGGTCACCGGCGTGGCGAAGTTCAGCTGCTGCCAGCCGGAGGCCGTCTCGTTGGTGAAGGTGCCGGTGGCCAGGCGGGTGCCGGAGGCGCTCCACAGGCTGCCCGTGTGGGTTCCGGTGTTGGCGGGCGACTTGTAGAAGCGGACAGCGGTGATCGAACCGGCCGACGTGGTACGGAACTTGACGCCGAGTTCCACCGAGCTGCCGTCGCCCGCGTTGACGGTGCCGGGAACGGCCGAGGCCGGCCAGATGGTGCAGGGGCAGGCCTGCGGGCCGACGGTCACCGGGATGGTGGTGACGGTGCCGATGTTGACGCTGTCGTCGACCGCGCGGACCTTGATGGACGCCGCCCCCGGGGTCGTCGGCGTCCAGGTGAAGCTCCAGGACGCGAGGCCGGTGGCGGCCTTCCAGGTCTTTCCGCCGTCCGTGGACACCTCCACGCGGGCCACCACGCCCCCACCGGAGTCGGTGGCGGTGCCGGTGACGGTGACCGGCTTCAGCGCCGGGACGGTGACGCCTGAGTCCGGGCTCTTCACGGTGACGGCCGGGCCCGTGGTGTCGGTGGAGGCCGTCGCGGTCGTGAGGTTGCTCTGCAGGGTCTTCGGCTGGACGCCCATGTCGGCGAGGATGTTCACGGTCGCCTGCTGCATGCGGGCGTCCTCGGTGACCACGGTGTCATCGGGGTTGTACGTCGGAATGTTGGTCAGGCCCCACGACCACTGCACGGTGCCCGCCCCGAACACCAGGGCCCCGGAGTCCTGGTCGCGGAACTCGACGAGATTGTGCGTCGCCGTGCCGTTGCCGTACACGTTGCCCCAGTCCAGGCGGTACTTGCCGTCGGCGACGTCCACCGTCGTGGACGACAGGTCGATCGCCCCGGCGGGTCTGGTGCTGTTGTCGATGTCGCTGTCCCACTCGTAGCCGAGCGTGCCCGTCGGGAAGGTGGCGGTCTGGCTCGACGTGAGGTTCGCGACGGAGGTGTTGCGCCACAGCCGGTTCTTGCCGTACGAGCCGGGGACGGTGATCGCGTCGCTGCGGTAGCCGTTCACCTGGAACATGGAGCCGGTGAGGATGTTCGGCGGCTGGTAGTCCGTCCCGTAGTCGGTGCTCGCCGGGTCCATCCAGGTGCCGGTCCAGGTGCCGCTGGGGTCGGCGATGCCGTTGTTCTGCGCCATCTTGGTCATCTTGTAGCAGACCAGGGTCCGGTTCGCCGTGCTCGTGCCGTCGATGCTCGGGGTCAGCCGGGTCTTCCAGAAGACCTCGTTGCCGCTGAAGAAGGCCTCCTTGACGCCGGCCTTCCTGGCCGCCAGGACGTTGGAGTACTGGCTCTGGGTCCAGTACTCGTCATGGCCCGAGGACATGTACACCTTGTGGTTCTTCAGCAGGGTGCCGCCGTTGGTCGACACGTCCACGCCGGACAGATAGCTGACGTCGTAGCCGTTGCGCTCCAGCCAGGACAGCATCATGTACTCGGATCCGTAGATGCCGTTGTCACCACCGATGTCCAGCGGCCGGTTGTAGCTGACCTCGTAGGCACGGCCGTCCGGCGCGGGTCCCGTGCCTCCGTAGAGATCCTGGCCGCCGTAGTCGTTGTAGGCCTGCCAGGTCTGGTCGCTGGTCTGCACGACTACGTCGGAGGTACTCGAGTCCTTGCGGACGACGAACGGGTACGGCATCAGGCCGTCGCCGTCCGTCTGCGTTATGTTTGCGATGTACAGGCCCGACACGGCGTCGCTGGGCACCGTCCAGGTCGCGGTCACGGGCCAGTTGCCGCAGTCGGTCAGGCCGGTGCTGCTCTTGGTGGTGCAACCGGCCGGCTTGGTCGTGTAGTTGGCCGGATAGGTCACTGCCGCCTGGGCCGCGGTCGACATCTCGCGCGCGCCGTCGCCGCCGTACCAGCCCAGGCGGTAGATCTCGATGTGGTACGAGACCTTCGACTGGACCTTGAACTGGACGGTGTCACCGGCCTGGACGCTCTCCTTGGTGGTGAAGCCCTTGATGTCACCGTAGGCGTTGGGCGAGAACCAGTCGGACTTCGGGCTTCCCGGCTTGGAGTTCTCGCAGACGATGGGGTTCGAGCCCGTTCCGCACGGATCGGATGCCGCCTGCGCGGGCGCGGCCCCTGGGAGCACCGCCCATATCAATGCTGCCACGGCGGCGAGGCGGCCGCCCCGTATCCGTCTGCTCCATTTGTTCATGTGTACCTCTCAGCGGTGCTGTGCAGGACCGACCCGTGAGGTCGGGGTCGAGCGTGAAACCGGAGGCCGATCAGCTTCCGAGCGCGGCCGTGAGAGCGTCGACGACACGCTGTTGCTGGTCGGGGGTGATCTGCGGGTAGAGCGGCAGCGACAGGATCCGTTCGGCCGCCTGCTCGGCGTTCGGGAAGTCGCCCCGGGCGTGGCCGAGATGGCGGTACGCCGGGGTGAGGTGGACCGGGGCGGGATAGTGCACCCCGGCGCCGATGCCCTCGGCGTTGAGCTTGCCCACGATGTCGTCGCGGTCCGCCCCGGCGATCCGGACGACGTAGAGGTGCCATACGTGGACGTTGCCGGGCGCCGTCGTCGGGAGTACGACCCGGCCTGCTGCCGCCAGGTCCGCGAGCAGCGTGTCGTAGCGGGCCGCGGCCGCCCGCCGGGCCGCGTTTCCGTCGGCCAGCCGGGCCAGCTTCGCCCGCAGGACCACGGCCTGCAGCCCGTCCAGACGGCTGTTGAACCCCGGCACGTCGTGGCGGTACTTCTCGACGCCGCCGTGGTTGGCGATCGCGCGCACCAGGCCGGCCAGTTCCTCGTCGTCGGTCAGCACCGCGCCCGCGTCGCCGTAGGCACCCAGGTTCTTGCCCGGGTAGAAGCTGGTGGCCGCGATCCCGCCGCTGCCGGGGGTCCGGCCGTCGCGGGTCGCGCCCTGGCACTGGGCGGCGTCCTCGACGATCCGCACGCGGCCGGGAATCCGGCCGGTCAGACCCGTCACGTCGGCCATCTGCCCGTACAGGTGCACGGGTACGACCGCGCGGGTGGCCGGGCCGACGGCGTCGAGCGCGGCCTGGGGGTCGAGCAGGTAGCCGTCGGGCAGGCAGTCCGCGAGGACCGGGCGCGCGCCGGTCCTGGCCACCGCGCCCACGGTCGCGATGAATGTGTTGGCGGGCACCACGACCTCGTCGCCGGCCCCGACCCCGACGGCACGCAGGGCGAGCTCGACGGCGTCGGTGCCGTTGGCGACGCCCACGCAGTGCGCGACGCCGCCGAAGTCCGCGTACTCGCGCTCGAACAGGCGGACTTCCTCGCCCCCGATGAACGCGGTGCGGGCCAGGACACGTTCGAATCCGGCCCGCACGTCGTCGGCGACTTCCTCGTGGGCCGCCTTGAGGTCCACCAGCGGAATCTGGTTCATGTGACGGGTTCCCCCATTGTTCGCGTCGCAAGTTCGTCGAGCGCCGGAGCGGCCGCCCGGCGCAGCCGCCGGGCCGGGCTCCCCACCCACACCTCGCCCGGCGGAACATCGCCGAGCACCGTGCTCCCCATCCCGATCAGCGACCAGGCGCCGACCGCCGTGCCTTCCCTGACCAGGGCCCCGGAGCCCACGTACGCACCCCGCTGCAGCCGTGCGCCGCCGCCCAGGCGTGCCCCGGAGGCGATCGTGGCGAAGTCCTCGACCACGTCGTCATGGGTGAGTACGACATGCGGCATCACCGCCACATGCGCGCCCACCCGCACGGCGGCGGTCAGTACGCAGTGCGCGAGCAGGACCGAGCCGGGTCCGACCTCCGATGTCGCGGACACCGCCGCCGTCGGGTGGATCACGGTGGCGTAGCGGTCCGCGGGCAGGCCGAGCCTGCGGACCAGACGGGCGCGGGCGGCATAGTCCCCCGGGTTGCCCACGCAGATCACCACCCTGGCTCCGGGCAGGCCGTGGACCAGGTCGCAGCCGCCGAGGACGGGTACACCGTCCACCTCGGTGCCGTGCAGGACGGCGTTGTCGTCGAGGTGCCCGAGCAGCTCCAGGTCGCCCGCGTCCCGTACGGCCTGTGCGGTCTCCCGGGCGAAGCCGCCCGCGCCGATGATCAGCAGCCTGCTCATCTTCGGGCCTGTTCTCGCAGCGCCGCCACGACGCGGTCCTGCTGGGCCTCGGTCATCGTGTGGAACAGCGGCAGGATGAGCGAGTCGCGGCTGATCCGCTCGGTGACCGGCAGCGGCGCCGAGGGGTGGTCCCGGTAGGCGGGTTCGAGGTGCGCGGCCATGATTCCGCGCCGGGCGGAGACGCCGGCCTCCGCGAGCGCGGCGAGCAGGTCGTCCCGGCCGACGGGGAAGCGCTCGTCCAGCAGCACCCAGTAGGACTGGAAGTTGCTCTGTCCGTGTGCGGGGTCGCGTACAGGGGTGAGGCCGGGCACGTCGTGCAGCAGCGCGTCGTATCGTGCCGCCAGCTCGCGGCGGCGGGTGATCATCGCGTCGAGTCTGCCGAGCTGGACCAGGCCGATGGCGGCCTGGACGTCCGTCATCCGGTAGTTGTAGCCGACCTCGAGGTAGCTTTCGAGGAGCGGTTTGTTGCTTGCGTGGCGCTCCGCCGCGGAGGCGTTCATCCCGTGTTCGCGCAGTCGTCGCAGGCGTGCCGCCCACTCGGCGTCGTCGGTGGTCACCATGCCGCCCTCGCCCGTCGTGACGAGCTTGCGGGGGTGGAAGGACCATGCGGCGACAAGGGCGCCGTGCCCCACGGGCTTGCCGCCGACGGTCGAGCCGATGGCGCAGGCCGCGTCCTCGGCCAAGGGGATGTCCCAGTCGGCGCAGGCGGCGCGCAGGGTGTGCACGTCGGCCGGTACGCCGCCCTGGTGGACGGCGAGGACGGCCTTGGTGCGGGGGGTGCGGACCGCGTCCACGGTGGCCCTGGTCAGATTGCCCGTGCCGGGGTCGACGTCGGCGAACACCGGCTCGGCGCCGACGTAGCGCACGGCGTTCGCGGTGGCGATGAACGACAGCGAGGGCACCACGACCTCGTCGCCGGGCCCGAGTCCCAGGGCGACGAGCGACAGGTGCAGGGCGGTGGTGCACGAACTGACCGCGACGGCGTGTTCGGCTCCCACCCGCTCCGCGAAGGCCCGCTCGAACGCGGCGACCCGGGGGCCCTGGGCGACCCAGCCGGACAGCACCGCCTCGGAGGCGGCCGCGGCCTCCTCCTCGCCCAGCCAGGGGATCATCACGGGGATGCGGTCCGTGCTCATCGCGCGGCCTCCCCGGTGGCCGCAGTGGCCGCACGCTCGGCGCGCCACCACTCGACCAGGTCCCGCAGCCCGGTGCGCAGGTCGATCCGGGCCGTGAAGCCGAGCCGCTCGGCGGCCCGTGTCGTGTCCGCGAGCCGCCGGATCACGCCGTTCACCGCGCGGGCGGGCCCGTGCTCCGGCTTCAGGTCCGGCGCTCCCATGGCCTCCAGCAGACCCTGGGCGAGCTCCTTCAGCGAAGTCTCCGTGCCGCTGGCGATGTTGAACACCTCGTCGGTGAGATCCGACTCGGCGGCCAGCACGTTGGCCCTGGCGATGTCCCTGACGTCGACGAAGTCCATGGTCTGCGTGCCGTCGCCCAGGATCAGCGGCGGGTCGCCCGCCTCGATGCGTTCCATCCAGCGGATCAGAACCTCGGTGTAGAGGCCGTGGATGTCCATCCGGGGGCCGTAGACGTTGAAGTAGCGCAGCGCCACGTAGTCCAGTCCGTACATGGCGTGGAAGCTGCGCAGCATGCTCTCGTTGAAGGCCTTGGCCGCGCCGTAGAAGGTGTCGTTGTTGTACGGGTGATGGCGCTCGGTCGTCGGGAAGGTCTCGGCCATGCCGTAGACGGACGCCGAGGACGAGGCGATGACCTTGGCCACGCCGGCCTCGGCCGCCGCCTCCAACACGTTGAAGGTGCCGTCGACCAGGACTTCATTGGCCAGCCGGGGTTCTTCCGCGCACTGCGTGATGCGTATCGCGGCGAGGTGGAACACCAGGTCGGCGCCCTCGGTGACCTTCCGTACGGTGGCGGCGTCCCGGATGTCGCCGTCGACGACCTCCACGACGCCGCTGGTCAGGGCCTGGGCGAGGTTGGCCCTGCGCCCGCGCACGAAGTTGTCCAGTACCACGATCTCGCGGGCGCCGCCCTCGGCGAGGAGGTCGACGAGGTTGGAGCCGATGGTGCCCGCTCCCCCGGTGACCAGGATCTTCTTGCCTCGTACGCTGCTCAACTGCTGTGCCCTCTCGATGGGTTGGAACCGTCAGTGCCCGGCGCGCAGGCCGACGACCGCGCCCTTGAACTCGAGACTGCGGGACGCCGCCTCGAGGATGTCCAGCACACGCAGGCCCGCCCGGCCGTCGGTCAGCGGTGCCCGGCGCTCCCTGATCGCGTCGGCGAACTCGTCGACCATGCTGCGCAGCGCTTCCTTCTCACCGATCGCGGGAGCCACCATGTCCCCCGAGCGGTACGAGATGAGCATCTCCCTGCGCTCGTCCGCGCCGATCTCCTGCGGTGCCGCCAGGTCCACGCCCCGGTCGTAGACCGCCACGCGCTGGACCGGGTTGAGGTCGTCCCAGATCAGGGTGCGTTTGGCGCCGCCCACCATGGTGGTCCGGACCTTGGTCGGCGACAGCCAGTTGACGTGCACGTGGGCGATCGCACCCGTGTTGAGCTGGAGGGTCAGATAGGCCACGCAGGCCTGGCCCGCACCGATCGGATCGGCCCCGTGGGCGGCGACGGCGACCGGTTCGACGTTGTCGGGGAGGATGAAGTCGAGGATGGACAGATCGTGCGGGGCCAGGTCCCACATGACGTCGATGTCCTTCTGGACGAGCCCGAGGTTGATCCGGACCGAGTCGACGAAGTGGATCTCGCCGAGTTCGCCGGTGCGGACGAGTTCCCGGATGCGGCCCACAGCGGGCGTGTAGCAGTAGGTGTGATCACACATCAGGGTGAGTCCGCGCTCCTCCGCCTCGGTCACCAGGCGCATTCCGTCGGCGTAGGTCGCCGCGAGCGGCTTCTCCACGAGGACGTGCTTTCCGGCGCGCAGGGCGGCCAGGGCGATGTCGAGGTGGGTTCCGGCGGGCGTGGCCACGGCGACGGCGGCCACGGACGGGTCCGCGAGGACGGCGGCGTAGTCGGAGGTGGCCTGGACCGTCGAATAGCCGCCGAGGACCCGCTGGGCCCGGTCCACGTCGAGGTCGCACAGCCAGCGCAGCCGGAACTGCTCGCTGGCCTGGAAGTTGCGTACGAGGTTGGGACCCCAGTAGCCGGCCCCGACGACCGCGACCCCCAACGGCTCCGTGATCTGCGTCACTTGGCTCCTCTTCCTTCGGTCCATCAGTAGGCCCCGGTTCCCTTCACCACCGCGGACCCGGTGCGCAGCAGGATCGACACGTCCAGTCCCATCGACCAGTTGTCCACGTATCCGAGGTCCAGCCGGACCGCCTCTCCCCAGGGCAGGTCGGAGCGACCGCTCACCTGCCAGAGCCCGGTGAGGCCGGGTTTCACGAGCAGCCGGCGCTTGATCTCCGGTGTGTACTCCTCCACCTCCTCGGGCAGCGGCGGGCGGGGCCCGACGAGCGACATGTGGCCTCTGACCACGTTGATCAGCTGCGGCAGTTCATCGAGCGAGCTACGGCGCAGAAACGATCCGACTCGAGTGATCCGCGGGTCGCCCTTCACCTTGAACAGCAGGCCGTCGCTGTTCTGGTTGAGGTGCGCCAACTCCGCCCGGAGAGCCTCCGAGTCCTGCCGCATCGTGCGGAACTTCAGCATGGTGAAGTGATCGCCGTACCGGCCCACCCGCTGCTGTCTGAACAGCGCCGGCCCGGAGCTGTCCAGCCGGACGAGCAGGGCGATCAGCAGCATGGGCAGCGCGAGGAAGGCCAGGAGTCCCGCGGCGAGCGACCGGTCCAGCAGTTCCTTGGGCACCCGGGAGATCCGGGAGAGGTTCGGGGCGTGTATCCGTACCAGCGGCACCCCGTTGGTGGGCCGGACCGCCAGCCGGGAGGCCGACACGTCGGCCAGCACGGGGGCCAGCAGGAAGTCGACGTCCTGTACGGCCGCCGTCCAGGACATCCGCCGCAGGACGGAGGCGTCGTACTCGGGTGCCGGCAGGACCACCACGGTGCTGATGCCCAGGGCCCGGACCACGACGTCCATGTCGCCGACTCCCCCGAGGAAGGGCAGCCCCAACTTCCGGATCCGTGCGGCGTTTTCCGGATCGCTCAGACACACGCCGGCGGTCTGCAGCTCCTGTACGCCGCCACGCCGCAACACGGTGACCAGCTCCATGATGCCGTGCGACGGCCCGATCAGGAGCGTCGCGCTCCGGTCCCGCCCCCGCGCCCAACGTCTGTGCAGACGGCGGCGCAGCGCGTACCGGACCGGCAGGGCGATCACGGGGAGCGACAATGCAGCCATGGTCATGTCATGGAGGAGTCCGGAATCCTGCGTGAACAGGTAATACGCACCCACGGCCAGCGCCGGCAGGGCGACGGCGCCACGCAGCACCCGTCGGTACTCCTCGGTCCCCAGACCCAGGGCGCTGCGGTCGTAGGAGCGATGGGCGAGCATCGCCAGGATCCACGTCGGGGGCAGCACCAGGGCCACCGCCCAGCGGCCGTAGGCCGCGTGGACCAAGAACGCCGCGACAGCGGCCGCTAAGGCGTCCGTGACCAGCAGGACGATCCGGTACCTCTGCTCCCAACGTCTTGGGCGCGTTTCCGGACTTCTACGTTCCACAACCAATTGCTCATGCGTGACCTCAATGGTCATGCTCCCCCCACCACATGCGCGGCTACCCCTGACCGAAGTGCCCTCGACACAGCGGCACCGGAAAGCGAGGGGGCTTCAGCGGTCCCCAACCGCCTCGCGCCCCCAGCATGCTGGTTACTGACTGTTCAAATGCGTTCAAAGAGCCGTACCGTGACATGCAGTCAAGAACGAGTTCCCCACCCAAACCGGTCCGGCGGACCTCAATCTAGACCACTGGACGCAGCCACGGGAACAGTTGGACGAAACACACATCGCAATAGTGACGTCAACGGCATACTGCCCAGGTGACGAGCATCGTGATCCCGGCCCACAACGAGGCGCGAGTCATCGGCCGGCTCCTCGATTCGCTGCTGGCCGACTCCTGCGAGACCGGTTCCTCCGAGAACGAGACCGACATCGTGGTCGTATGCAACGGCTGCACGGACGACACCGCGCGAATCGCGGCCGCTCGCGGGCCGCGCGTCCGAGTCGTCGAGATCCCCGTCCCCTCCAAGCACGCCGCACTGCGGGCGGGTGACGACCACGCACGCGGCTTCCCACGCGTCTATGTGGACGCCGATGTCGTGATCACGGGCGCCGACGTCCGGACACTGACCGAGCCCCTGGACGACGGCACCCCGGGGATCCTCGCCACCGCCCCCGAACGGCAGATCCCGCTCAAGGCCTGCGCCTGGCGGGTGCGCGCCTACTACCAGGTGTGGCAGCGTCTGCCCGCCGTGCGCGAGGGGCTGTTCGGCCGAGGGGTCATCGCGGTCTCCAAGGCCGGGCACGCCCGGATCGCCGAGCTGCCACCGCTCATGGCGGACGATCTGGCCGCCTCCCTGGCCTTCGCTCCGGAGGAGCGGCTCGTGGTCGGCAGGGCCCGTGTAGTGGTCCACCCGCCGCGCACCTGGCCGGACTTGATCAAACGTCGGATCCGGGCCGCGGTCTCCACCGCCCAGGTCGAACGGCATCAGGGACCGGAGGAGGCCTCGGCGCGCACGAGCACGGCAGATCTCAAGGCGATACTCCGCAGAGAGCCGAGGCTCTTCATGCCGGTCGCAGTCTTCGTCGCGGCGGCGGTGGTCGCCCGGCGAGGGGCCAGAAAAGCCGTCCGGGCACAGGACTTCGACACCTGGCTACGGGACGAGAGCAGCCGGCAGAACTGATCGCACCGCACCTGGAGCCTTTGACCATGTATCTCACCGACCGCTCCGCGCCGTCGGCGGCCGGCGCCGAGCCGGGCCGAGGACGTGCCTTCGGGCCCAAGGTCGCCCCTGTCGTGCTCGTGCTGGGCACGGTCAGCCTGATCACCGACATCTCCTCGGAGATGGTCACCGCCGTCCTGCCGCTCTACCTTGTCAGCCAGGTGGGCTTCAGCCCGCTGGGGTTCGGCACCCTCGACGGCGTCTACAACGGGGCCGGCGCCCTGGTCCAGCTGACCGGCGGTCACCTCGCCGACCGGGTGCGCAACCACAAGCTGATGGCCGGGCTCGGCTACGGCCTGTCCGCGCTGTGCAAGCCGCTGCTCCTGCTCGCGAGCGGCCTGGGCACGCTCGGCACGGTCCTCGCCCTGGACAGGACCGGCAAGGGCCTGCGCACCGCCCCGCGCGACGCGATGATCTCCCTGTCCACGCCGCCCCAGAACCAGGGCCGGTCCTTCGGCGTACATCGAGCGATGGATACCACCGGCGCGATGCTCGGCCCACTGGTGGCCTTCCTCATCCTGCGTGCGGCGGCCGACGGCTACGACGCCGTGTTCGGCGTGAGCGCGTGCGTCGCCGCGCTCGGCCTGCTCGTACTGGTGCTGTTCGTACCCGGCAGACGGCACGACACGCGGTCGAACGAAGCCGGTGCGCCGGACGGCGGACGGCCCGTCCGCGTACGCGAGGCGCTGGCGCTGCTGCGCATACCGCGGCTGCGGGCGCTCGCGGGCTGTGCCGCGCTGCTCGGCCTGACCACGGTCAGCGACGCCTTCGTCTACCTGCTCGTGCAACGGCGCGTGGGCATCGGCGAGGAGTGGTTCCCGCTGCTGCCGCTGGGCACCGCAGCGGTGTTCCTGCTGCTGGCCGTGCCCGCCGGCGCGCTGGCCGACCGGATAGGGCGGCGCACCGTGTTCCTCGCCGGACACGCCGGACTCCTCACCGCCTACGCCCTGCTGCTGTGGGCCCCGGACACATCGGCTCTTCCCTGCCTCGTACTCGCCCTGCACGGCACGTTCTACGCGGCCACCGACGGTGTGCTTCCCGCTGCTCTGGCCGGCATCGTGCCCGAACAGCTGCGCGCCAGCGGCCTCGCCCTTGTAGGCACCAGCCAGGCGCTGGCCCGGTTCTCCTGCTCACTGGGCTTCGGCGCCGCCTGGACGGCGTGGGGAGACGGTCCGGCGCTGGCCGGAGCGGCCGCCGGCCTGCTGTGCTGCGCGGCCGTCGCGGGCATGGTGCTGCGGCCGACGGGAGGGACCCGATGACCACCACGACCACAAGGATCCGGATGACACCGCTGGGCCGCCGACTTCTCATACTCTTCACGGCGGTACTGCTTCTCGCCGGGCTGGGGACCGGCGTGGTCCTGCACGCCGCCGCCCGCGCGGATCGGGCCGACCAGCCGCAGTCGGGTGGCCCCGCCGTCAGCACCGGCAAGCTGACGCTCGGCCAGAAAGGCCGCCTGGCCTTCGTGAACGGGGCGGCGGGCCCGCACCGCACCGCGGTCGCCTCGGTCCCGTCCACCGACCCGAGGGGCGGCCGGACCGCCTCGGACCTGAAGTGCGCACGCTTCTACGCGGCGACCGGCACGGGCGTCTGCCTCCAGTCCGTCACCGGCGTCCTCAAGCAGAGCAACCGTGCCCTGCTCCTGGACCGCAACCTCCGTACCCTGCGCACCTTTCCGCTCGCGGGCACCCCCAGCCGGGCCCGAGTCTCGCCCAGCGGCCGCTTCGTCGCCTGGACCGTCTTCGTCTCCGGCGAGTCCTACTCGTCCGCCTTCTTCTCCACCAGGACCTCGATCCTGGACACCCGCACCATGCGACTGACTCCCAGCCTGGAGAGCTTCTCCGTCGTCCTGGACGGCAAGCCCTATCACGCCTCGGACATCAACTTCTGGGGCGTCACCTTCGCCAAGGACGACGACACCTTCTATGCCACCCTCAACACCGCCAACCGCACCTACCTGATCCGCGGTTCACTTTCCCGGCACACGGTCACCACCCTGATCCAGAACGTGGAGTGTCCGTCACTCTCGCCCGACGGGACCCGCGTCGCCTTCAAGAAACGGGTCCTGTCCGGTGCGACCCTCTGGCACGAGTACGTCCTCGACCTGACCACTCTGCACGAGACGGCACTCGCCGAGCGCCACAGCGTCGACGACCAGGCCGCCTGGCTCGACGACCACACCGTCGCCTATGCCCTCCCGGCCAACGGCAAGGTCGGCAGCAGCGACCTGTGGAGCGTGCCCGCGGACGGCAAGGGCGCACCCAGGCTGCTGATCGCCGGTGCTTCCTCGCCGGCACCGTCGTAGATCCGGATCGACCGGGTGAGCGACCGGTACACCCCCGGAGACCGGAGCCCGTTTGGACACCCGGCCGTCATGGATAGTGCACAGGTAGTCCGGGCCCGGTCCCGGGTGTCACATAGCTGCGGAGGCTGACCGTGCGTTCCTTGACCTTCGTCATCGGTACGGGGCGCAGCGGCTCCACCGCGCTGTCACGCATTCTCAACGCTCACCCGGACGTACTGAGCCTCAACGAGTTCATGGCCTCCGTGGGCGACGCCGCCTTCCCCGAAGGGAAGTCGACCGGTGAAGAGTTCTGGGAGTCGCTCTTCCGGCCCGCCCCGCACTTCGAACGGATGATCCGTAGCGGGCTGCCGCTGCCGGAGTTCCTGTACACGCGCCGCCCCGGAAGGTACGCGACGGAGACCACCGGGATTCCCGCGCTCTCCCTGATGGTGTTGCCTCACCTCACCGACGACCCCGACGGGCTCCTCGACGAACTCCGCGCAGCGCTGGTCCGGTGGCCGGATCGCACCGCAGCCGAGCACCACCAAGCGCTGTTCGACCTGCTCTGCGAACGGTTCGGACGGCGCGCCGTCGTGGAGCGCTCGGGCTACTCGACAGGCTGGGCGCCGGGGCTGCGGGCCGCATTCCCGCAGGCGAGGTTCGTGCACATGTTCAGGGACGGTCCGGACTGCGCTCTGTCCATGAGCCGTCATCCCGGGTACCGCACGATCTCCCTGCTGCGCGAAATCAAGGCACGCGCGGGCATCGACAGCTTCGCCGACCTCACGGCCGAGCACACGCGCGCACTGCCTGCGGACCTTTCGCCACTGCTCGACGACCGCTTCGATCCCGCCCTCGTACGCGACCGGGACATCCCCCTACGGACGTTCGGCACTCTCTGGTCCGAACTCGTCACCGAGGGAACGCGGTTCCTAGGTCAACTGCCCGGCGGCCAAGGCGCCGCTCTCGCCTACGAAGACCTCCTCGACGATCCCGCCGGGGAGCTGACCCGCCTGGCCGAGTTCATCGGCGTCGATCCGCTCCCCCAGTGGCTGATCAGCGGATCCGCGACGCTCGACCACAGCCGGCGCGGCTCCGCGCACGAGCTGGCCCCGGCCGAACTCGACGAGCTCAGGGAGAGCTGCGCCCCAGGCACCCGCGTTCTGCAGGGCCGACCCGGCCGGTGAGTGGCCGGGTGGCGCAGAAACGCGTCCCCCGTACCACCCAACAGGAATCCACCGGCCGAGTGACCCAGGCCCCCTACTTGCTCTGCACGATCTGGATCAGGTTGCCGCAGGTGTCGTCGAGGACCGCAGTGGTGACCGTGCCCATCTCGAGTGGCTCCTGTGTGAAGTCCACCCCGAGCCGGCGCAGCCGGTTGAACTCCGCCCGTACGTCGTCCACGGCGAAGGAGGCGGCCGGGATGCCGTCCTGGACCAGCGCCGTCTTGTACGGCTGCACCGCGGGGTGACCGGAGGGCTCGAGCAGCAGTTCGGTCCCGTCGGGGTCTTCCGGCGAGACCACGGTCAGCCACCGGTCCGTCCCCACCGGGACGTCGTGCTTCTTCACGAAACCCAGCACGTCGGTGTAGAAGCGCAGGGCCTTGTCCTGGTCGTCGACGAAGACGTTGGTGAGGTGGATCTTCACGGGGCGTTCTCCGGTGCATCGGGCCCGAGCCACCGGGTCACGATGTGCTCAGGGGGTCGGTGTGCAAGTCGTCGAACTTATAGCGGCCCTGGCGCCGTGGAACGACCAGACCCGCCGATCCCAGTCACTAGTTCTTGCTGTCGTCCACGATGACCGGCGTGCCGCCCGAGTTCGTTCCGCACGGCACCGCGTACACCGGGTTGGCCTTAGCAGCCTCCCTGTAGGCGTCCAGGCACTGGTTGTAGAGCACCTTGTCGCTCAGCGACTTCTCGATGATCTTGTTGGCGCGGGCAGTGCCTTCCGCCTCGATCCGCTTGCGCTCCGCCTCCGCCTTCGCCGTGCGCGACGCCTCGACGGCCCGCTCGGTGGCCTGCTCCTGCTGGATCTTCTTGTCGATCTGGTCCTGAAGCTTGTCCGACGGCTTCACATTGCGCAGATTGACAGCCGTGACATCGATCCCGCGTGGCGCCAGGCGCTCCTTGACGAGGCGTTCGATCTCCGAGCCGATCTGCTCGCGGGCGGAGGCGTAACCCTCCTCGCTGGTGTGCTTCGCGAAGACATTGCGGATGATCTCGCGGCTGTCCGGCAGCACCAGGCGCGCCTCGATGGCTCCCTCGCTGCCGGCCAGCCGGTACAGCCCGACCGCCTTCGCCGGCACCACCGCCCACTTGATGGTGACGTCCGCGTACAGCACTCCGCCCTGCGAGGAGCGGACCTCGACCACGTCCTTGTCGTAGAGGTTGAGATCCACCGGGCGGGTGGAGTAGGACGTGACCTCGGTGAACGGCGATTTGAAGTGGATGCCGGAGGTCAGCGGCGTGCCGACCCTGCCGAAGGTCACCGGGACGCCGACCTCATAGGCGCTCACGACATAGACGCAGGTGAAGACGCCGGCCAGCACGCCGGCTACGGCGCTGAGCGCCGCCCCGAGCTTCCAGTTCCCGGCGGAGCGTGCGCGGCCGACGAAGAAGAGCACGACCGCCGCTATGAGCAGCAAGATGGACAGGACGAACACAGGTATCCCCCTCCGAAAGCCGGTCTGCGCCGCCTCGGGCGCGATCGGCAGCGCATCGTAGCGAGCCTGGACGACCACGCCATACGCAGCCCCCCACGGCCCGCCCGACCGTGCGTCGGCGAGTCATTGACGGCCTGTCGGGTGACGGCGCATGTGCCGTCCCGGGGCGGCCCTCGGCCACGACCGGGTGCGGCGGCGATACGGGCCCGTTCCGACCTGCGCCGCCGCAGAGGCTGTTCTCGTCCGCCGGATGCGGTGACAGGGCCGTACATCCCGCGCCTCGGGCCGCCGCCTCCGCGAGTCCTTCGAAGGGAAAGGCGTACGGGCCGACCTCGAGGCGGCCATCACGGCTGCCGGGCCCCTGGGTTGGCGCGCCGGAGGATGTCGCCCCGAATCGAAGATCATCCGCCCCTGTACCCGGCGAAGACGAGACGCGACCCATGAGGCCACGATCTGAACCACGGGCCGGGATGCCGGAGCAGGAGTCTTCGCCGCCCCGCCGTGGTCATGGTCTCAGGGCGTTCGACGAGGTGGCTGGGTGTGAGAGTCCGGAGTCGCACTGGTCTCGGAGTCGGGCAGGTAACTCGCCAGGCCGCGCAGGATGATCTCCAGACCGATGTCGAATCTCTCGTCCGAGGAGTCCGTCACCATCAGTCCGGCCAGGGAGCGCAGATGGGGAAAGTCCTCCGCGGGCAGGGAGGCGAAGTAGTTCTGCATCTCGTCGGCCATCTCGCTCCAGTCGGGGCGGGCCAGAGACGATGTGTCACCGCCGTGCTGGGCGGCCCGGTCCTGCCACATGCCCTCCTCCAGGACGAACCCGTCGATGTAGGTGGAGATGAGGTCACCGGCCTCGGCCGCGATGCGGTCGGGGAGCCCGGCGGTGCGGAAGATGGCGAGCAACGCCTCGACGTGGGGCAGCAGTTCGGCGGTGAATGGGACGTGGGCCATGGAAATCCGGGCCATGTCCCGGTGGGCCAGCAGGCGCTGCCGCCCGGAGCGGGCGAAGTCCCGCACCTGCTCCCGCCACCGCTCCGGGTCGGGTTCGGGCAGCGTGAAGCCGTCGAAGAGCCGGGTGTACATCAGCTCCAGGAGTTCGTCCTTGGAGCTGACGTGGGCGTAGAGCGCGGAGACCGTCACCCCGAGTTCGGCCGCCACCTGACGCATGGACAGGCCGTCGAGCCCCTGGCGGTCGAGCACGGTGAAGGCAGCCTCGACGACGCGTTCGCGTGACAGAGGTGCGCGTACGGGGGCAACGCGGGTGCGGGCAGGGCGCTCGCGCTCCCAGGGGGAGGGCGGAGGGGGTGCGGGGGTGTCGGCGGCCGCGTCGGTCATGAGGACAGTCTAGGCATGGGGAGAACAGCGTTCTCCTTCGACGAGCGTCGTTCACCGAGGAAACGCGATATATCTTGTTCCCGCGCCAGGGTTGCGCTATATCTTAGTGAACAGCGTTCTCCCGGTGAGCACCGTTCTGTTAAGGTGAACAGCGTTCTCCACTCGCCCGGACGCCCGCCTGCCCACGGCCGCGCCAGGGTGCCGGGCAGTCACATCCACCCGTCCCACCGCGTCGCCCCGCGCCGCGGCTCATTTACGAGGAGTTCCGATGTCCACCACCGGTGTCGCGTCCACCGAGACGCCCACCGACTCACCAGCGCCCTACCGGTGGCGCTGGGCTGCGCTCTTCGTGATCCTCGCGGCCGAGGTGATGGATCTCCTCGACGCCGTCGTCACGAACATCGCCGGCCCCTCCATGCGGGCCGACCTCGGCGGCGGTGCCTCCACACTCCAGTGGCTCGCCGCCGCGTACACCCTCTCGATGGCCGTCGGCCTCGTCACCGGAGGACGCCTCGGGGACATCCACGGCCGCCGAAGGATGTTCCTGGTAGGCGCTGCCGGCTTCACCCTGGGCTCGCTGCTCTGCGCGATGTCCGTGTCGCCCGAGATGCTGATCGGCGCCCGTGTCGTACAGGGCCTGTTCGGCGCGGTGATGCTGCCCCAGGGCCTCGGCATGATCAAGGAGATGTTCCCGCCGAAGGAGTCGCAGAAGGCCTTCGGCATGTTCGGCCCGGTCATGGGACTGTCCGCGGTGTGCGGACCGATCCTGGCGGGCTGGCTCGTGGACGCCGACTACTTCGGCACCGGCTGGCGGATGATCTTCCTCATCAACCTGCCGCTGGGTGCCGCGGCCATCCTCGGCGCCCTTCGCTACCTGCCGCGGACCCTGTCCGAGAACAAGCCGCGCCTCGACATTCCCGGCATGCTCATGGTCTCGCTGGCCGCCCTGCTCATCATCTTCCCGCTCGTCCAGGGTCGTGTGTACGAGTGGCCGTTGTGGACGTTCGCGTTGATGGCCGCCTCGGTGGTCGCCTTCGTCGCCTTCGCCAAGTACGAGGCGCGCCGCAGCAAGGACGGCCGGGACCCGCTGGTCGTCCCCAGCCTCTTCCGCAAGCGCGGGTTCAGCGGCGGCATGACCCTCGGGCTGGTGTTCTTCTCGACCATGCAGGGCTTCATGCTGGTCTTCAACCTCTACACCCAGATCGGCCTCGGGTATTCGCCGCTCAAGGCCGGCCTGGTGATGGTGCCCTGGTCGGGTGGCATGATCGTCGGCTTCGGGATCGCTCAGGCTGTCGTCCGGTTCGGGCGAGCCGTGCTCCAGGCGGGCGCGCTGGTCATGGCACTCGGCGTGTTCGGCGTCTGGCTGACTCTCGACCTGGCGGGAAGCGGGGTCGGCCCCTGGCAGCTCGTCCCGTCCCTGCTCGTCACCGGCATCGGCATGGGTCTGCTCATGGCGCCGTTCTTCGACATCGTGCTCGCGAGTGTCGAGCAGCACGAGACGGGTTCGGCGTCCGGCACGATGACCGCGATACAGCAGCTCGGTGGCGCCTTCGGCGTGGCCATCCTAGGCACCGTGTTCTTCGGTCTGCTCGGCGGCGGAATCGCCACCGCCGTCGACCACCACTCGGACGGCCTGCGCGGGCAGCTCGCCGCCGCGCACGTCGCGCCCGCCACCCGAGAGCGCGTCGTGGCGGACCTGCGCGAGTGCGCCTCGGACCGCGCCGTCGCAAAGGATCCCGCCGCGACCCCGGCGTCCTGCGCGCGTCTGGAGAAGGACGCTCGGTCCGCCGTGACCTCGCCCGAGGCCGGCGCCCGGGTACCCGCCGCGCTGCGGGCCACCGCATCGTCGGCCTTCCGGAGCGGCTTCGGCTCCGTCATGAAGACGGTGCTGTGGATCGTCGACGGCATGCTCGCCCTGACCTTCCTGCTCGCGTTCCTCCTCCCGCGCCACGCCCGCCCCGAGGAGTCCGCGGGGCACTGAGCCCCGGCCGAACCGGCATCGGCGATCGGGGGGCGGGGGGGGGCCCCCGGGAGGGGGGGGGGGCCCCCGCCCGGGGGCGCCGGCCCCGCGGCCCCCCGCCGCGCGCGCGGGCGGGCGGGGGGGGGGGGGAAACACACC
>NZ_JBHYKH010000121.1:0-19899 GCF_042741275.1 Streptomyces sp. NPDC058964 | reverse complement strand
CGCCGCGGCCGCCCCCCCCCCGCCGGGCGCCCCCCCCCCCCGGGGGGGGGGCTGGGCGGGGGGCCCCCCGCCGGCGGCCCCCCCCCCGCCGCGTCGATGAAGACCAGTCCGGACGCGTCCACCGTGATGCTGCCGGGCTGTCTCATGCACCGCACCAGCACGGACGTCAGGGCGGGAGCCCCGGCGACATCGAGTTCGCCTTCCAGCCGGACGAGGGCACCGCCGCGGGTGCGCGAGATGCCGATCCACAGACACTCGGGGACCGCCGCGGCCGGTGGTGTGCCCCGGTGAAGCGGGCGCGACTGGTGCGGAATCGCAGCGGACGGCTGGGGCGCGGTGCCGAGCGCGGTGTCGGGCACGGGATTTCCTCCGGGACGGTTCGTCGCATCGTGCGGCGCTCTGGGCGTGGGCCGCTCTCCCAGCTTTCGTCCTTCCCCGCCGTCTGACATCGGCCGCAGCGCTGATTCGCCGGTTCACTCTCGAGGAGGAGGTTCGGGCACCGGGAGGTTCAGGACGGACGAGGGAGGGGCAGCGCGGCGCGTACGAGGAAACCGCCTTCGGGGCGTGGCCCGGTGTGCAGGGTGCCGCCCACGGCGGCGACGCGCTCGCGCATCCCGACCAGACCGTGTCTCCCGCCGGCCGGCAGCGGGGGCGCCTCGGAACCGGGGGGGCGTCCGTCGTCGTGCACCGTCACCGTCAGCCGGCTGTCCTGCCAGTCCAGGGTGACCAGGGCGCGGGCGAGTCCGGCGTGCTTGAGGCTGTTGGTGAGTGCTTCCTGGACGATCCGGTAGGCAGTGTGCCCGGTTCCCGCGGGTACCGGCCGGGCGGTGCCGGACGAAGTCCACCGCACCCGCAGTCCGGCCTCGCGTACGGCGTCCAGCAGGCGGGGGATGTCCTCGATCCCGTGTTCCGACGTCCCCTCGGCGTCGGTCTCCTCCTCGGTGCGGAGCACCTCCAGCAGCCGGCGGAGTTCGACGACGGTGGCCCGGCCGGTCTCCTCGATCGTGGCGTGCAGTTCGCGGATCCTGTCGGGATCGCGCTCCCGGACCCGGTCGGCGGCAGCGGCCTGGACGACGATGAGGCTGACGTTGTGAGCCACGATGTCATGCAGCTCGCGGGCGATCCGAGCCCGCTCCCTCACGACCGCGGTGCGGGTCCTTTCCTCGTGCTCCCGGTTCGTGGTGGTGTGCTCGACTGCGCCGGCCACCGTGGCCCGAGGCGCCCGTACCGGGCATCCCAGGGCCCACCCGGCCACCGCGAAGGCCCCGATCGCGACCGCTGACGGGATGCCGTCCGCGCGGGAAAGGAACAGGAACAGTCCCGTACCGGCCGTCACCAGGGCCGTCGGCATCGTCAACCGGTGGCTTCGCCCCAAGAGTTTCGTGGGCACGAAGGCGAAGAGGACCGCCACGACCACAGCCGTCGCGAGCAGGCCGACGGTCACAGCGACCGGCCCGGGCGGCCGGGACAGGACGCGTACGGTTGCGGCGGCGCTCACCATGGACCACGCGAGCAGTGTCCTGACAGCAGTACGCGGCACGCGCCACCGCGCGAGAGGGATGAACTGTTCCGTGAGTGTCGGCCGGTCGGTGTTCTCGTCCGTCATGGCGACAATTCCTTCCCGCGCCGACCCGGATCTTTTCCCGGCCCAATTACGGCAGCGTTTCGCAGCCACTTTGACGCTGTTCGGAAAAGCGACGAAAAAACCCGGACATTCCTGGCGGAGTTGTTTCTGCCGAATGCGAGGGAATCACGGCCGGATCTGCCGGGCCGGCCGTGCGAGTCAGCCGTCGGCGCCGACAGCGCGCTCCACGGTGTGGGCGCTGCGCGTGGTGCGGAAGCGCGCGCGATAGGCGCCAGGAGTGACGCCGAGCCCCCGCTGGAAGGCACGGCGCAGGGTCTCCTCGGAGCCGAACCCGGAACGCCTGGCGACGACGTCCAGCGGGTCCGTGCCCGACTCGAGCAGCGTCTGGGCCGCCTCGATCCTGATCTGCTCCACGAAGTGGGTCGCGGTCATGCCCAGTTCGGCGCGGAAGAGGCGGGTGAGCTGGCGCACGCTCACTCCGGTCCGGCGGGCCAGGGTGTCCAGGCTGTGGTCGCCGGCCGGGTCGGCGGTGACCGCGTCCAGCGCCGCCCGCAGTGTCTCGTGCCGGGGTTGCCTGGCGGCTTGGCGGACGCTGAACTGCGACTGGCCGCCGGGACGTGCCATGAAGACGACCAGATACTTCGCGGCGGCGCGTGCCGCCTCGGGTCCGAAGTCCTCCTCGACCAGGGACAGGGTGAGGTCGATGCCGGAGGTGACGCCTGCCGAGGTGATGGTCTTGCCGTCCCGGACGAAGATCGAGTCGTAGTCGACGTCTATCGCTGGGAAGTTCTTGGCGAGTTCCCCCGCCAGGCACCAGTGAGTGGCCGCACGGCGCCCGTCGAGCGCTCCTGTCGCGGCGAGCGGGAACGCTCCGGCGCAGACCGACGCGACCCGGCGGGAGGGCTCCACCAGACGGCTGATCCCGGCGATGAGTTCGCGATCGGCCACGGCCGCCCGCCAGTCGAAGCGGCCGGGGACGATCAGGGTGCCGATCCGGCCGGAGACGTCCTCGAGCGCCGTGTCCGCGGCGAGCCTGGCCCCGGCCGTGGTGTGCACGTCTCTCCCGCGGCACGAGGCGGTCACGAGGCGGTAGTCGGCGCCGTGGTCGTTGGCCGAGGCGTAGACCTCCAGGGGGCCCGTCACGTCCAGCAGCTGGACGCAGTCGAAGAGGACCATCACCACCAGGTGCGGCCGACGCCGTTCCATCCGACCTTCCATGCCCACAGCGTCCGTCCGCCGCTGCCTGGAGGCAAGGCGGGCGACACGGCGGTGAAGGAACTCGGAGCCGGATCAGCCGCCTGCGGCAAAATCGCCGGGCACCGGGGAATTCGCCGGCCGGCTCGTATGGAAACGCGCCCTATAGGCGCCGGGCGTGACGTCGAGTTCCCGGACGAAAGCGCGGCGCAAGGTCTCGGCGGAACCGAAACCACTTCTGCGGGCCACGACGTCGAGGGGATCCGTTCCGGACTCCAGCAGCGCTCGTGCGGCCTCGATGCGGATCTGCTCGACGAACCGCGTGACCGTCGTGTCGGCCTCTTTGCGGACCAGCCGGGTCAGATGGCGCACGCTCACACCGACCCGCGCCGCGAGCGCGGACAGACTGTGGTCCGCGCCCGGTTCGGCCGTCACGGCATCCAGGACGGTGCGCACGACGGCACTCCTGCGGTACCGGGCCTGCATGCGCACGCTGAACTGGGACTGACCGCCGGGCCGGGCCATGAAGACCACCAGGAATCTCGCCACCGCCCGGGCGGCCTCGGGTCCCAGGTCCTCCTCCACCAGCGAGAGGGTCATGTCTATCCCCGAGGTGACGCCGGCGGACGTGATGTACCGGCCGTCCCTGACGAAGATCGACTCCCGGTCCACCCGGACCGCGGGGTAGTGGGTCGCGAGGTCGTCGACCAGTTGCCAGTGGGTGACGGTCCGGCGTCCGTCGAGCAGTCCGGTCGCCGCGAGGGGAAAGGCTCCGGCGCAGACGGCGCTCACCCGCCGGGCTGAGCCTGCCAGCCGTGCGAGGTGGCCGATCAGGTCGCAGTCCGAGACGGCCGCCCACCAGTCGGGGCGGCCGGGCACGACGAGGGTGCCGACGCTGCCGGTGAACTCCTCCAGCGGCATGTCGGCGGTGAGTCCCAGCCCCGAGGTGGTCCTGACCTCCTTGCCGCCGGGTGAGACGGTGACGATCCGGTACTGGCCTCCGTACTGGTTGGCGGCCGCCCACACGTCCAGCGGTCCGGTGACGTCCAAGGCCGCCACCCCGTCGTAGAGGACCATCGCCACGGTGTGGCGGTGGCGCGGATCTGCCGGGGTGACACGGGCATTCGACGTGCTCATGCCTCTCATGGTCGCGTCGGGGGCCACACGCCACCACGGGTCGCAAGGACAGACGACCCTCGGATCGGGACGTCGGTGTCCGTGACCTGCTCCCGCTGGGACGGATCGGGCCGGAAAGGGGACATCGATGGACCCCGCCGGTCCGTAGGGCGGATACGGCAGTGGCTTCTCACCCCTGCGGCGGAGGCGGGAAACCCCTCGTCGGACAGAGGAACGGCCCCTTGGACGACACCACGATGGGAACCGGAGCCGGGCGGCCGCAAGGGCCGGCCCGCAGGTTGAAAGGGCGCAGCATGCCTCACAGTTCATGGACCGCAGACCGTGTTCGCCGCAGGATCCGCCGCAGGGCGGTCGCGGCGGTCGGGACGGCTGTCGTCGCGGGGGTGCTCCTCGGGGCCGCACCGGGTGCGCACGCCGACGCGTGGACTCCTCCGCAGGCAAGGCACTCGCAGCCGGTCGAGCAGGTGATGCGGAAGCTGACACCCGAGGTGCGCGCCCAGCTCGACAGGGCTGTCCGCAACGTCCTCAGGACGACGAACACGCCGGGTGTCACGGTGGGCCTGTGGGCGCCGGGAAAGGGCAGCTATGTGCGGGCCTTCGGAACCGCTGACAAAGCCACCGGCGCCCCCATGTCCCCGGGGTTCAACATGCGGATCGGCAGCGTGACGAAGACCTTCACCGTCACCGCGCTGCTGCGCCTGGCCGACGAGAAGAGGGTCGGCCTGGACGATCCCGTCTCGAAGTACGTTGCGGGCGTTCCGCAGGGTGACCACATCACGCTGCGGCACCTGGCGGAGATGCGCAGCGGCCTGTTCAACTTCATGCGCGATCCGGACTTCGGCGCGGCCTTCGTGACCGATCACAACCGCGTGTTCACCAGGTCCGAGCTGCTGGCGTACTCCTTCAAGCATCCGGTGGGCTTCGCACCCGGCAGCAAGTTCGACTACAGCAACACCAACACCCTTCTCCTGGCCATGGTGGTGGAGAAGGTGACCGGGCAGCGTTTCGACCGGTACGTGGAGCGGCATGTGCTGAGGCCGGCTCACCTCGACCACACCTTCATGCCGCGGGGTACGGAGTTCCCGGCGCCACACGCCCACGGCTACACCGATCAGACGCCCCACGAGTCGGTGGCGGACGCGACCTACTGGAACCCGACGGCGGGCGGGCCGGCCGGAGCGATGATCTCGGACCTGCGCGACCTGCGCTCCTGGGCGTCGATCCTGGCCGACGGAGGCCTGTTGTCACCCGCGACGCAGGCCGAGCGGATGAAGCTGATGCCGACGGGCGTGCCCGGGCTGAGCTACGGCCTGGGGGTCTTCGGCAACCACGGGTGGATAGGCCACAACGGTTCGCTGCCGGGGTACCAGACAGTGATGGTCCGGCTGCCGCAGGCCGGGGCCACGCTCGTCGTGCACACCACCAGTGACATCGCGTTCCAGGGACAGGCGCTGAGCACGAAATTCGCCAAGGCCGTCACCAGCATCGTCACCCCGAAGAACGTCTACGACACCCCGGCCGCCCGGCCGACGCACGCTTGACAGTGATCTTCGCCTCGGTGTAAGGGCACAATTGCCGCCATAAGAGAGGGCTTTCGCTCCCCCCGCACCCCCGCCGGTGAGGGCGGCGGTCCGGCGGAAGCGGTGTCTGCGGGAAGGCCACGAGAATCCGGCCGTGCCCAGGTGGATCTCGTTCAAGGAGAACGGTGCGCGGCGCGTCCGGGGTGAGAGGCCGGACTGCCCGGTGTCCGGGTTGCTGTGGGATGACGTGAAGGGGTACTTCGACCTTGAGTGGGAGGGGTGCCTTCCGGATGTCCGGGGCACGGGGACAGCCGTTGAGGACTGGGTTGCGTCCAACGAAGTGGTGTACGGGTTCGACCTGATCGCTGCGAGCGGCCGGCGGAGCCAGTACTCCGAGGGAGATGCCGTCATGCCGCTGCCGCTGCCGCTGCCGCTGCCGCGCGCGGGCGACGTGCTGCCACGGCACAAGGATGCCGGGTGCGCGGTACCGCGCGTCTGGCCGACGCCGGACGCGTGGGCGGACTTCCGGCTGGAGTCGGCCGGCGAGATCGGTCTCGACGTGGACCTGCGGGAGTTGCAGGCACGGGAGCCTCTGGACGTCCTGTGCCTGCTTCCTCGTGCCATCGGGCGTCGGCTGGGCACGCCGGTGGTGATGACACCCGAGGGCGACTGGGACCGATGCCGCCCGGTGCTGGGTTTCGATGCCGAGTCCGACCGGGTGGTGCTGCTGGCGAACCCGGGACCGGCTGACCGCAGCCGCCACGGGAGGCGGGCTCCGTAGCCGGCCCGGCGCTGTCAGGAGTCTGCGGCGGGGCGTACCAGGCCGGTGTCGTAGGCGAGGATGACCGCCTGTACCCGGTCTCTGAGCTGGTACTTGTCGAGGATGTGGGCGACGTGCGTCTTCACGGTGGCCTCGCTGACGTGCAGTTCGCGGGCGACCTCCGCATTCGACAGCCCACGGCTGAGTGTGCGCAGGACATCGAGTTCCCGGGCCGTCAGCGCGTCGAGGGTCGGGGGAACGGCGGGCGGGGCCTGGTCGGCGAGGCGCGAGAAACGGTCGAGGAGTCTGCGTGTCACCCGCGGGGAGATCACCGCGTCGCCCTGGGCGACCGTGCGGATCGCCTCCACCAGGGAGTCGGCGGGACCGTCCTTGACGAGGAAGCCGCTCGCGCCCGCCCGCAGGGCGTCGTGAACGTGCTCGTCGAGGTCGAAGGTCGTGAGGATGATGACGCGAGTGGCCAGGCCGGACTCGACGATGAGCCTGGTCGCCTCGACACCGTCCAGCCGGGGCATACGAATGTCCATCAGCACGATGTCGGGCTGCAGCGCACGCGTGTCGTCGACCCCGGCCTGTCCGTCCCCGGCCTCGCCCACGACGATCATGTCGGGTTCGGACTCGAGAATGAGCCGGAAACCGGTCCGGATCATCGGCTGGTCGTCGACCAGCAACACGCGGATGGCGGTCATGGGCGCTGATCTCCTTCGGTCGTGCCACGCCCGTTCCCGGCGCGGACGGGGCAGACGGGGACGGTGGCGTGAACGCAGAATCCGCCCCCCGGTCGCGGCCCGGCGTGCAGGGAACCACCGACGGCGGCGATGCGCTCCCGCATGCCCACCAGGCCGTGGCAGGCTCCTCCGACCGCCGGTCCGGGCGCCGCCGGTACGTTCCCTGCCTGACGTCCGTCATCGCACACCCGGACGGTCAGGGACCGGTCCGGCCCCCAGTCGAGGCTGAGGCGCGCCCGTGTGTGACCGGCGTGCTTGAGAGTGTTGGTCAGGGCTTCCTGGGCAACACGGTAGACGGCCAGCTCGGAGCCGGCCGGGAGTTCCGCGGGCTCACCGGTGGAAGTGAAGTCGATGTCCAGCCCGGCCGTGCGCACCGACTCCACCAGCTGGGGGATGTCCCCCAGCGTGGGCTGTGGCGGCTGCCGGCTCGGGTCGCCGTCCTCGTTCTCGTCCGTCCGCAGCACGTGCAGCAGCCGGCGTAGTTCTTCCACGGCCGCCCGACCGGTCTGTTCGATGGCGTGGTGCAGCTCGTGTGCCTTGGCCGCGTGACGGTCCTGCACCCGGTCCGCGGCGATGGTCTGCACGACCATGAGGCTGACGTTGTGGGCGACGATGTCGTGCAGTTCACGGGCGATTCGCGCCCGCTCCTGGGCCACGGCCGCCCGCGCGTTCGCGTGCTGTTCCCGGGCCAGGGCCGCGGCCTTCTCCACCGCGTCCTGGGCCATCGCCTTACGAGCCCCGGACAGCCTGCCCAGCGCCCAGGCCGCCACCAGCAGGATCACCATGGCGGCGGCGTTCGCCATGCGGAAACCGGGCTCCATCAGCGCCTCTGCGACGGCGACGGCGGGAACAACGGCCGTGACGACGGCCGTGGCGACCCGGCGCGAGGACCGTACGGCGGTGAGCAGGACGGCCGAGGCCACCCCCAGATAGGGCGCACCGACGGAGGTACGCGACGGTCCCACCGGCGGAGGGATGTAGTCGTAGGCCTGCAACGCGCCGACCGCGACGGCGACGGTCAGCAGCACCGGCAGTGGCCACTTGCGGTGGACGGCCAGTGGGAGTCCCGAGAGCAGCGCCAGCAGCAGCCGCAGGGTGTCGGGGTCTGCCAGGGGCGGCCCGGCCGGGGGCTGCGCGGGGACTGCCAGCGCCCCGACGGTGACGAGCAGGGCCATGACCGTGTCGACGACCGCCTGCGGCACTCGGCGCCGAGCGATCGAGTCGAGGTAGGTCATGTATGTCACGGTAGACGCGCTTCGTCTGCGTGCCCTCTGCCGCGCGAGGGAGCTCTGACCAGCTGCCTCGTCCTTACGGCTGTCATCCCGAATGAGGAGCGCCATCACGGTTCGCGACGCCGGTGACCGGTCAGCGCTCCGCCCATCGGCGGATGCCGCCCCTCGCCTCGTTCCGGCAGGGGAGCCCCCACGTCACCGGCACGGCCGAGGAATCGGCGCGCCGCCCGGCATGCAATGGGAGTGCGGTCCCGCCCTGAGCCCGACCGCCTCCCGACCGGATGAGGAGACGACGGCATGAACGGCTGGAAGCGGCAGCGGCACAACACCGTGGGTACTGTCACCCCCGCGATTCAACTGCGCGAGGTGACCAAGCGGTACGGGAAGGGCCCGCAGGCCGTGCTGGCACTGGACCGGGTCAGCGCGGACATCACGCGGGGCACCTTCACCGCGGTCATGGGACCCTCCGGGTCGGGCAAGAGCACCTTGCTGCACTGCGCGGCCGGACTCGACCGGCCCACCACGGGCTCGATCCGGCTGGGCTCCACCGAACTGGTGCGGCTCAAGGAGGCCCCGCTGACACGGCTGCGTCGCAGCAGCATGGGATTCGTCTTCCAGGCGTTCAACCTCGTGCCGTCGCTCACCGTGGAGCAGAACATCACCCTGCCGCTGCGGCTCCAGGGACGCAGGGCCGAGCGGGCGTGGCTGGGCGAGATCGTGGCCAGGGTGGGCCTGACCGACCGCCTCAACCACGTTCCCTCGCAGCTGTCCGGCGGCCAGCAGCAGCGAGTCGCGATCGCACGCGCGCTGGTCAACCGTCCAGAAGTGATCTTCGCCGACGAGCCGACGGGCAGCCTGGACCCCGGCACCGCGGGAGACATCATCGGGCTGCTGCGCCAAGCCGTCACGGACATGCACCAGACCGTGGTGATGGTGACCCATGATCCCGTCGCTGCGGCCCACGCCGATGCGGCCGTGTTCCTGGCCAACGGGCACATCGTGTCCGGCATGGCCTCCCCGACCGTCGAACGCGTCACGGCCGCCATGGCCGGACTCCGCGGGGCCGCCTGATGCTGCGCCTGGCCCTGCGGACCCTGAGAACGCGCAAGGGCGGCTTCGTCGGCACCTTCGTGGCCCTGCTCCTCGGGTCCGCCGTGCTCAGCGTGTGCGGCATCCTCATGGAGTCGGGGCTGCGCGCCTCCCAACCGCCCGAGAGATACGCGGCCGCGGACGTCGTCGTCGCCGGCCACCAGCAGGCGACCGGCACCGGCCATGCCCGGCAGACGACCGCTGCCCTTGCGCAGCCGCTGGTCGAGCGGGTGCCCGTGCCGGCGGACGTCGCGCAACGCATCACCGCGGTGAAAGGCGTCGCGGCCGTGGTCGCCGACATCGGCGTTCCGGCACAGGTGATCGGCCCCGGCGGAGACCCGCTCCCCGGCCCGCACGGCACCCGGACCACCGGCCACAACTGGTCCAGCACCCGCATGGGTGCCTACCGGCTGGTCGAGGGCCGCGCGCCGGCCGGGGACCACGAGGTCGTGCTCGACGCGCCTCTCGCCGGACAGGCCCGCGCGAAGGCCGGCGACACCGTGTCGATGGTGACCGGCCCGGCCCCGGAACGCTTCCATGTCGTGGGCGTCGTCGCCCTGCCGGGAGAGCCGTCGCCCCGCCGATCCGTGGCCTTCTTCTCCGACGAGCTGACCCGGCACCTGGCGGCACGAGACGGTGCCGTCGACGCTCTCGGCGTGCTGGCGACTGCCGGTACCGACACGAAGAAGCTGGCCGAGGCGGTCGCGCGGGCGGACGGACAACCGGGACTTGACGTGCGCACGGGCGACGGCCGGGGCAAGGCCGAGTTCCTCGACGTGGCCAACTCCGGTTCCACGCTGCTCCTCCTGGCTTCGGCGGTCGCCGGGAACATGCTGCTGGTGAACGTCTTCGTCGTCGCGAGCACCATGTCACTGGCCGTCTCGCACCGACGGCGCGAGACGGCACTTCTGCGTGCCGTCGGGGCCACCCCGCGCCAGGTCCGCCGCATGCTGACGGCGGAAGCCCTGATCACGGCCCTCATCGGAGGCGCGCTCGGCTGGCCGCTCGGCCTGGCCGCCACGTTCGGATTGAAGGACCGGCTCGCCGTACACGGCCTCGTCCCACCCGACTTCCACCCGGTGATCGGGCCGCTGCCGGCAGTGGGTGCCGTACTGACCGCCGTACTCACCGCAGGCACGGCCGCCCTCGCGACGACCCGCCGCGCGAACCGGATCCGACCGACCGAGGCCCTCGGCGAAGCGGCCGACGAACGGACGGCACCGGGCCGGGGACGCCTGATCACCGGAAGTCTCCTCGCCCTGGCAGTCGTCGGTCTGTTCGCCATCGGCCTGACACGGACCGGCGACATCGCGGTCCTGACCGGACTCGCCAACTCGCTCGTCCTCGTGACCGTGATCGCCGTGGCAGTACTGGGCCCGCTGCTGTCACGGCCGGTGATGCGCGTGCTGGGCCCCCTGCTGCGCACGTCCCAGGTCACGGGATACCTGGCCGCGGCCAACCACGCCGCACATCCCCGCCGCCTCGCAGCGACGGTCACCCCGCTGATCCTCGCCGTGTCCTTCGCCGCGACCGTGGTCTTCGCCCAGACCACCGTCCAACAGGCCTTCGTCGAACAGGTGCACAAGGGCCTCAGGGCCGACCACGTACTCGTCGCGGCAGGAGGCCTGGCTCCTGGCCTGGCCGACGAGGTGCGCGACCTGCACCAGGTGCGCGCCGCGACCGGCGTGGTCCGATCCACCGTCGCCGGCACGGCCGGCACCGATGGCGCCGGCCGCGAACAACTGGTGTCCCTCAGCGCTCAGGGCGTGGAGCCGGAACACCTCGACGAGGTCATGGATCTGAAGCCGCTTCAGGGCAGCCTGACACGACTCAAGGCCGGCTCCGTCGCGCTCAGCGCCGACGCGGCGTCCAGATTGGGGCGCGGCATCGGCGACACCGTGCGCCTGCGTCTCGGAGACGGATCCCCCGTCACCGCGACACTCGTGGCCGTCTACGAACGCGGGCTGGGATTCGCGGACGTCACCTTCGAGCACCGCACGCTGCTCACGCACACCACCTCGCATCTGGACACATCCGTCCTCATCCGCACGGCGCCGGGCGCGGTGGGTGCCGACGCGGCCCTGAAGGAGGTCATACGGCGCCATCCCGGTACGACGCTGCAGGACCGTGCCACCGCCGAGCTGCCTCGGCAGCAAGCGGCCGACGCCTGGATCAACTACCTGCTGGCCGGTCTGATCCTGGTCTACTCCGGGGTGGCCGTCGCGAACACCCAGGCGATGAACACCACCGCCCGGCGCCATGAGTTCGGTCTGCTGCGGCTGGCAGGCACGACGCCGGCACAGGTGATGCGGATGATGCGCTGGGAGAGTCTGGCCGTGGTCCTCGCAGGTGTGGGCACCGGCTTGCTGGCCTCGGCTCCGGCGCTGGTCCTGGTCGCTCTGGCCGTGACCGGCACACCCTGGCCGGCTGTTGCGCCTCTGGTCTGCCTGACCATCGTGGGAGGAACAGGGGCGCTCGCGGCGACGGCCGCACTGATTCCGGCACGAGCGTTGCTGCGTACGCGTCCGGTCGAGGCGATCGACGTCAGGCAGTAAGTGCCTCGTTCTGATGCGGTCATGACCGTACTGGCGAGAAGTCGACGGGACGGGCCTTGATCTGTGCGACGCCCTTGGCGGTCAGGGTGAGACACCAGCGGACCGTCAGCGGTCGTGAGTCCGTCGCCCGGCAGCTCGTAGCCGCCACCGAACGCACCCGCGTGCAGATCCACACCGGGCCCGCGGCCCTGCTCCAGGTCGCGCCCGACGCGACCCTCCGCCCGTGACCTGGGACAGAAGTGGGGACACCGGCTGCTGGACGACGCCCCGCAGCGGCTCCTGACCGGCGCGTGGTCGACGCCATCCGCTGCATCGTGGACAACGGGGCGCAGTGGCGGGCGCTGCCCGCCGACTCCGGCATCCCCCGGCGCACCGTGTTCGGGTACCTCGCCCGCTGGGGAAGGCCGGCGTTCTCTAAGGCATCCTTGACCAGCTCCGGCGCCGGCTGCGCCTAAGCGGCGGCCGCTGCCCGTGGCCGGTCCGTGTGATCATCGACGCCCAGTCCGGCCATCGCGCGGAGACCGTCTCGAAGGTCGTACGCGGATTCGATCCGGCAAGGAGGATCGATGAGAGGAAGTGGCATCGCCGTCCTCGCGGGCACCGCCTGAAGAACCCGCCGCTGCCGTTCGGCCGCCCGTGTCCATCGACGCCGAACCGAACGGAAAGCCGCCTCATGGAATGCTTCAGACTGCCGTGACCTGTGGGCAGAGGATGTGAAACTGCTTCTGGCCCGGCGCGGCCACAGCACGCCGACGGGCCACGGCACGTCGGTGGACCAGTTCCCCGCCGGGCCGTGGCCGACGCATGTCGTCATGCGTACGGACGGGAGCGCACCAGGGAATGGACGGTAGCCCTTCCGCAGGCCGCACCGGCCCGTATCCCACCGCACCCGGCAGGTCAGACGACCGTTCGCTGCGAAGGCGTCGTACGTCCCCCTGATACGGAACCTCGTGTGCCGAGCGGTTCCAGGCTCGGCCGAGGCAAGAGGCCGGTCGGCGGACTTCCCGCACAGTGACCGGTCGGCGGACTTCCCGCACAGCGAACAGAGCGGAAAGACGAAGCCCGGCTCCCTCACCGAGGAAGCCGGGCTCCGTTGTCACCCGTCGACGGGCCTGTGTCACCCGCCGACGGTGTCCCTGTGCCGAGCCGGTTCCGGAAGGCCCGACGTCATGTCGTGGGGGGCGTCCGCGTGCCCGTCGTGCAGCCTGCGGCCCTCGACGTCCACATCGGGCAGAACCCGGCGCAGCCACCGCGGCAGCCACCAGGCCGCGTCACCGAGCAGCGCCAGCACCGCGGGCACGATCGCCATGCGGACGACGAAGGCATCCATGAGTACGGCGACCGCGAGGCCCAGGCCGATCATCTTGACCGAGTCCTCGCCTGACGCGATGAAACTCCCGAAGACCGCTGTCATGATCACCGCAGCGGCGGTCACGACACGTCCACCGTGGTGGAAGCCGGTGACGATCGCCTGCCGTGCCGTCCGGCCCGCCGCATGGGCCTCGCGCATCCGGGTGACCAGGAAGACCTCGTAGTCCATGGCGAGGCCGAAGACGATGCCCACCATGAAGATCGGCGTGGTGCTCACGATCGGCCCGGTCTGCTCCACGCCCAGGGCATCGGCCAGCCAGCCCCACTGGAACACCGCGACGATCGCCCCGAGTGCCGCCCCGATGGACAGGAGGAACCCAAGGGCCGCCTTCAGCGGGACCAGTACGGACCGGAACACCAGCATCAGCA
Source organism: Streptomyces sp. NPDC058964 (assembly GCF_042741275.1). NCBI lineage: Bacteria > Bacillati > Actinomycetota > Actinomycetes > Kitasatosporales > Streptomycetaceae > Streptomyces > Streptomyces sp. NPDC058964. The sequence goes on along the minus strand of NZ_JBHYKH010000121.1, from coordinate 6,341 downwards.
GCAGGAACGCCAGGCCGACCGTGAGGCCCAGATACGGCAGCAGGGCCCCGTTGATCTTGGCGGAGAAATCGACCTTCATGCCGGTCTGCCCCGTGACGAGGAGCGGGGCGTTCGTGGACTCGCTCAGATCCTTGCCCTCGTGGCGGATTCTGTGAACGAGGTTCTCGGTCTTCGCGCTGCCCGGCTTGGTGCTCGGCACCACCGTGATCACCGCGGTGTCGTGCGCCCGGTTGAACGTCGCCGAACCGACGGCGGCCACGCCGTGCATGGCCCGCACCTTGGACCGGACCTGTCGTGCCGCCGCGTCGGCGTCGTGGCTGTGGCGGGCGTCGACGACCACTGTCAGGGGGCCGTTGAGGCCCGGGCCGAATCCGTCGGAGATCAGGTCGTAGGCCTTGCGCTGCGTGCTGGCGGTCGGCATCGCCCCCTCGTCGGGCAGGCCCAGCGTCAGGGAGGCGGCCGGTACGGCGAGGGCGCCGAGGCCGATGACCGAGGCGACCAGCACCATCACCGGCCGCCGCAGCACGAACTGCGCCCAGCGGGCACCGACGGTCGGCTTCTGCCGGGCACCGGCCCGCTTCGCGGCCCTGCGCCGGGCGCGGCGGCCGACTATCCGCTTGCCCGCGATCGCCAGCAGCGCAGGGAGCAGGGTGAGCGCGACGACGACGGCGAGGGCGACCGTTCCGGCTGCCGCGAGACCCATTTTCGTCAGCACGGGGATACCGACGACGGACAGGGCCGCCAGGGCGATCACCACGGTGAGACCGGCGAACACGACCGCCGATCCGGCCGTGCCGGTGGCACGTCCGGCGGCCTCCTCCCGGTCCCGCCCCTCGGCCAGTTCGGCCCGGTAGCGGGTGACGATGAACAACGCGTAGTCGATGCCGACCGCCAGTCCCAGCATCATCGCCAGGGTGGACGTGGTGTCGCCGAGGTCGAGGGTGTGGGCGAGCGCGCTGATCGTCGAGACACCGATCCCGACACCCAGCAGCGCGGTGAGCAGGGGCAGTCCGGCAGCCACCAGCGAACCGAAGGTGAGTACCAGGACGACCGCGGCGATCGCGATGCCCAGGATCTCCGCCCCGGAGCCCTCGTCGCTCTGTTGCACGGCGCTGCCGCCCACCTCGACGGTCAGCCCACCAGTTCGGGCCTTCTGCACCGTGCTCAGCAGGGAGTCCTTGGCGGTCCCGCTCAGAGTGGCCGCCTGGACCTTGTAACCGACCGGCGCGAAGGCGGTGGACCGGTCCTCGCTCACGGTGCCGGATCGGAAGGGGTCGGCCACCTCGGCCACTTGGGGCGAGCTGCGCCTGACGGCAGCGAGCGTCTTCTCGATGGCTTTCTTGGTACCGGGTTCGGTGACCTTGTGGCCTTTCGGCGCCTTGAAGACCACCCGGGCCGTCGCACCGTCGGCAGCGGCACCGGGAAAGCGCTCCTTGAGCAGATCGACAGCCCGCTGGGCCTCCGTCCCCGGCATGGAGAACGAGCTCGGGGTGGGGGGTGTCGCCGCGGACGCCCCGAGGCCGCCCAGGACGAGGAGTACCACCCAGGCCACGGCCACGCTGTACCGGTGCCGGAAGGCGAATCTGCCCACTCTGTAGAGAAATGTAGCCACGCGGCTGTGCTCCGCTCGCAGTCGAATGCTCAAGAAGGGGAAATGCCCACAGGTCAGGGCACTGGTCCAGTCTTGAACCGCGCGACATCGACTCCTTCCGCATTCACGACGACCTTGTGTGTCAGCCGTGGGGATGAGCCGGACGGGAGGTCATCCGCCGAGCGGATACGGCAGCCTCGATCGATCCGGGCGATCGCGGCGGCGGCGCACGGGCGTGCGGGTCATTCCCGGGAGATGAGCGTGGGCAGTGTCCGCATGTCGTGGAAGACGACGGTGTCGGGACCTTCGAGCCGTTCGGCCGGGGTGAGTCCGCCGGCGTAGCCGAAGACGCGCATGCCGGCCGCGCGGGCGGCCCGGACGCCCGGCTGACTGTCCTCGACCACGGCGCAGGCGGCGGGATCGACCCCCATACGCCGGGCGGCATGCAGGAACAGGTCCGGGGCGGGCTTTCCACGGGCGACCTCGGTGGCGCTGTGGATGCGGCCCGCGAAACGGTCGTAGAGGCCGGTACGGCCGAGCGTGTGGCGCATCTTTTCGTGGGAGCCGCTGGAGGCCACACAGGTCGGCACAGTGATCGCGTCGAGTGCCTCGAGCAGCCCCTCGACGGGGGCAAGCCCGGCGTCCACCGCCTCGCGGTGGCGCTGTTCGAACCGGTGTGACCAGATCGCGGCGGTCTCCTCACCGAGCCGGGCAGCCACCTGCTCGCGGATCGAGGCATGCGAGCGCCCGATGAAGCGGTCGACGACCTCGTCCGGGGTCAGGGGCCACCCCAGCTCCGCGCCGAGGGAGACCTGGACCCGGGCGGCGATGCGTTCGCTGTCGACCAGCACGCCGTCGCAGTCGAATATGACGAGTTCAACCGGCTTGATCATTTCGGTAGCATAGGGGCTTGCCGATCATGCCGTTGTGGGAACCGGCCGAGTCGGCCATGTGTCCCACCGGTACAGCAGCGGGCCGGGGTGCACGGGCCGACCGTGGGTCCGATCCCCGCAACGCGCAAGCGCTGCCGCCTCCACGAGAACGCCGGCGCCACACGGATCGTCCTGACCACCGAGGAACCGGCACTCCTGGGGACCATCGCCGGCCGGGTCGCGGGCGATCGCTACGCGGACATGTCTCCGCCCTCCGCGGCCCGGGAGCCCCACGCGGCCGTATCTCGGCAGGTGTGCAGCCACATGGGTGTGACGGCCCGGCCCCGGGGTAACCGGGGCGAGGTATGACCGATGTGCTTCCTCGAAGAGTGGGAGAGTCCAGATGCTGATGGCACACCCCGCCGTCCTGCGGAACCTGATCGAGCAGTACGACACGCTCCGCATCCTGCACGCCGAGGACGGAAGCGAGGAGGTCCGGCAGCGCATGGACGACATCGCCTACACGCTTTGCGTGTCCACCGGCACCCGCGACATCGACGCCGCCCTCATCGCCGCCCGGTTCCAACTGCCCGGCGCGCGGCCCAAGGACGACTCTCTCCTGCTCGCCTGAAGCCGTTTCGCACGCCAACCACCAGTGGGGCCCGGACCAAATGGTTCGGGCCCTCCTCGTGCCTGCCACAGTGCCCGGGTCAGGCGGCGCGCTCGTGACGGGGCTGCCGGGTGCCGGTGCTCGCGACGACGGCGGCCAGGAGCAACGCGGTGAGGGCGGTCAGCGCGGTGCCCGGCCAGCCGAGGGTGTTGATGAGAGGCGCGGCGAGGGCGGTGCCCATGGCGCCGATCGTGAAGTACAGCACGAGGTAGACGCTGCTCAGGCCGCCGGAGCGTGCGGGATCGAGGGCCATGATGCGGCTCTGGTTGGCGGCCTGCGCGGCGAAGCAGCCTGCGTCGAAAAGGGCGAGTCCCAGTGCCGTGGCCGAGGGGGTGTCGAGGCCGGCGGCCAGCAGGACGGCTCCCGCCGCGGCGGCCAGCAGGCCGGTGGTGATCACCGTTTGAGGGGTGTACCGGTCGGCGAGGCGTCCGGTGAGCGGGAGTGCGACGAAGCCGAGGAGTCCGGCCAGGCCGTACAGGCCGATGGCGGTGGGGCCGAGGGAGTGGGGCGGCTGGGCCAGGGCCAGCGCCACCCAGATGAGGTTGAAGGCGAAGTACCACAACCCGCCGGTCGCCACGGCGCGGCGCAGCTGCGGGTGGTCGCGCAGGAGCGGAGGCAGCGAGGTGAGGGTGGCGCGGTAGCTGCGAAAGGAGTGCGGCCGCTGCCGGGGCAGGAGCGTTGCTGCGGCGATCGCGCCGAGCAGCGCGAGGGCGGCGAAGGTGAGGAGCATCCGCCGCCACCCGACGAGATCGGTGAGTGTTCCTCCTGCCAGGCGGCTCAGCAGGATGCCGGCCGACATGCCGGCGGCGACGGTGGCAACGCCTGTCGCGCGGCGACCGGGCGGGGCATGGCGGGCCGCGATGGTTCCGGCCTGGGCCGCGACACTGGCGGACGCGCCGATGAGCAGGTAGGCGGCGAGGAGGACGACCGCACCGGGGGCGGCCGCGGCGAGGGTGAGGGCGGTGGCCAGGGCGGTGAGCTGCGCGGTGACCAGGCGATTGGGGGCGAGGTGGTCGGTGAGGGCAGCAGGAGGGCGAAGCCGGTCATGCAGCCGGCGAGCGCGGCGGTCGGCACGAGACCGATCACGGAGAGCGGGACGCCCAGATCTGCGGCGACCGCCGTGAGTGCGGGCTGGACGGCACAGTTGTTCGCGATCGCCGTTCCGGCTATGGAGGCGAGGAGGAATGTGCCGCCACGGGGGAGGGGGCGGGTCACGGCTGGGTGCCGCGGGTGAGGATGACGGCGTAGCGGCACTCCGCGTCGGTGGTGTTGGCGAAGACGCGTTCGGTGGGCTCGCCGAGTTCGATGCTGTCGCCCGCGGCGAGTTCGTGGACCGCGTCGCCGTCGTGGAAGGTCAGGCGGCCGTCGAGGACCCAGACGACCTGTCGTACGAAGGCGAAGGCGGCGGCCGGATACGGCACACGGGCGCCGGCGGGCAGGCGGATCTCGGCGATCTCCGCGGGGAAGCGCGGGCCGCTGATCTGGCGGCGCCGGTAGCCGGTGCCGGGGTCCTGCCACTCGGTCGCGTCGTCCCGGCGGCGCACCCCCGCGGCTTCCTCCGAGTTGTCCTGTGCTCCTTCGTCCTGTGCTCCTTCGGCGAGGGCGAGCAGGGAGGCGATGCTGAGCCGGAAAGCGGCCGACAGCTTGCCGAGGACGACAGCGGTGGGGCTGCTCTCGCCCCGCTCGATCCGACTGATCATGGCCTGGGAGACACCGGAGGCGTCCGCCAGCTGGGCCAGGGTCCACCGGCGGCGCTCCCGTTCGGTGCGGATGCGGGCCGCGATCCTGCCGACCAGAGGATCTACTATGTTGGACATGAATCCAATATACGAGAGAGAGTCGGGTGTGACAGTACGCCCGGCACGCTCCGGTGACGCGGAGGCCATCCGCGCGATCCGCAACCACGCGGTCGAGCACTCGGCGGCCCTGTGGACGCAGACCCCGCAGTCCTCCGCCGAGGGGGAGGCCTGGCTGGCCGTCCACCTGGCGCGCGGCTCGGCGCTCGTCGCCGACGTGGAGGGCGAGGTGGCCGGTTTCGCGGTCTACGGCCCGTGGCGGGAGCTGGACGGATACCGCCACACGGTGGAGGACTCGGTCTACGTACGCGAGGGCCGGCACGGGCTCGGTATCGGCTCCGCGCTGCTGGCCGAGCTCATCACCTCGGCGCGCGACGCCGGTCATCACCTCGTGATCGCAGGCATCGAGGCCGAGAACACCGCGTCGATCCGGCTGCACGAGCGGTTCGGCTTCCAGCAGGTCGGCACGGTGGCGGAGGTGGGCACCAAGTTCGGCCGTTGGCTGGACCTGACCATCATGCGGCTGCCCCTGACCTGAGCCGGCTGCGTGAGCCCGTTGCCGCGCGTCCCGCCCACGTCGTCAGCCGACCCGCCGGGCCGGCACCTGTCCCGGCCAGGCCTCGGCCGTGAAACGGTCGGTGGGGCGGGCCCGTTGCGCTCGTAGTACCCCACCAGCGCGCCCCCTCGGCCTGCCCAGCCGGACCGCCGCGCCGAGTTGATACATTCACTTGATCATTCGAGGGCCTGAACCGCCGGTCGCCAGACCATGTCCGGCGAGCCGAGTCCGTCGCCGCCCTCGATGCACAGTGACATTTCGACAAGGACGCGAACATTGCTCCGTACCCGGACCCGCCGCTTACCGCACCTCGCAGGAACCGCAGCACTCACCGTGCTCATCAGTTCCGCGCTGCCCACCGTCCCGGCATTCGCCGAGTCGCCGACACCGCACCTCGACAGTGTCGAGCAGACCCTGCGGGAGGTCTCCCCAGGACTGGAGGGACGGGCCTGGGAGCGGACCAGCGGCAACGCCCTGGACACGGGCGGCGGTGCCCCGTCCGACTGGCTGCTGCCCACCCCGGCCTGCTGGGGCGACCCCGCCTGCACCGAGCGGGGCGGTACCCAGAGGCTGCTCACCAGGATGGAGGAGAACATCTCGACGGCCACCCGTACCGTCGACATATCCTCCCTGGCACCCTTCCCCGACGGCGCGTTCCAGGATGCGATCGTCGCCGGCCTCAAGAAGGCGGCGGCCGCCGGCCACAAGCTGAAGGTGCGCGTCCTCGTCGGAGCCGCGCCGATCTACCATCTCAACGTGGTGCCGTCGAAGTACCGTGACGCACTGCGCACCGCACTCGGTGACGCCGCCCAGAACGTGACGCGGGGACTCGCCCCCGTGACCGCGAGAGATAACA
>NZ_JBHYKH010000120.1:16046-20006 GCF_042741275.1 Streptomyces sp. NPDC058964 | reverse complement strand
GATCATGTATGTCGCCGAGGGGCCCCCCCCCCCGGGGCCGGGCGGGGGCGGCAACCCTCAGGACCGCGCGGAAGCGGCGTAGTGCGCGGAGCCCCCCGCCCGGGGGGGCGCCGGCCCCCCCACCCACCCCCCCAACCACACCACCCCCCCCCCCCCCCGCCCCGCTCGGACCAGCGGCTCCCGTACCGGGTCTGGGGACTGACGGCGCGGCTTTCGTGTTGCGTGCTGTCGTGCTGTTGCGTTGCGATGCCGTGGGGCTGCGGCTCAGTGGACCACGGCGCGCGCCATGGAGCCCCGGCGCGGCTGCATCGGAACACCACGAGCGGGTTCCGCTGCGGCCCTGGCTCCCGGCCCGGCCTGACGGCCGGCGGAGGCAGGGTTGCGGCGTGGCTGGGCCGCCGCACCGCTCTGGACGTCCATCACGGCGTGCGCGACGAGTCCGCCCATGGGGTCGTGCCTGATCAGATCCCGCAACCGGGAACGCGACGAGCGTCCCTCGTTACCCGGGTACAGGTGTTTGCCGAGGCCGACCGCGTGTGCCAGGGCGGCGAGCGCCGCGGTCCGCGGGTCCGGCGGAACGCCGGTGCGGATCGCGGAATCCAGCCGGGCACGGATCTCCCGGCTGATGGCGGTGTCCGTCGCCTGGTAACGAGTCGTCGGCAGCACCCCGCACATCTGCCCCGGTACGGCGGCGACCATGCCGCACCGCTCCAGATGCGAGAGATAGGTCTGGCGGAGCCCGAGACGCGGCCCGCCGATCCAGTGGACGGCACGTACCGGAGCGCCGCGCCTTCGCAGCAACTCCAACGCACAGTCCAGAGTCGGATCTCCAGTCGGCCGTGGTGCCACCACGGCGATACGATCCCCGTCTGGGGCTATCCGTCCGGCCAGCGCCAGCTCCACTAGCTGTGCTCCGGCCAGACCGAGGTCGAGCGACTGCGGCTGCGCAGTGGTACCCGTGGCCGGGTCCAGTGCCAGCAGCAGAAGCTCCTCCGGAATTGTTCTGCGGCTCCTGCCCATCCATGCCTCCCCGCGTGGATGAATGACAGGGTGACCCCTCTCACATTGGTCTGTCGAGAGCGCGTGACCGGTTCGTGAGGGAACCGGTAGGTATGTCGTTCTCGTCTACCGCAGGGGTTAAGCCCGCACACAGGACACTGGTACATGGTTCGGACAGCGTCGGGGAGGCGTGGTCCGGGCAGCGGTTGGCGGGTTGTTCGGCGGACGCACGGAGAACGTGCGGCACATGGAGGAGGCATCGGTGGCGGGCGAGTCCCCCGACAGGTCGAAGCAGCGCGAGTCGTCGGCAGAACCGACGTCGGGGAGCGCGGGTCCGGTTCCCGAGGCACGCGATCCGCGTCTCGCGGTCTCCCGCGGCAACGTGGACACGGCGACCCGTGTGCTCTCCGTACGGGACGCGGTGACCGCCGCCTCCCGCGACGAGGAACCGGACACGGACGAAGCCGCCGCGCCGGACACGAAGGACGACAGCCGACTGCGGGAGGCCGTGGCGGCGTGGGTCCGCTCGGGCGACGGCAAGGCGGAGAACGCCGAACCGGAGCCCGAGGAGGCGCCGGAGGCGGCCGACTCCGGGGCCACCGACGACGAATCAGCCGCGGAGGCGGGGGCGGACGCCGTCGCCGACGGCGGCGGTGGTGGTGACGACCACGACGGCGAGACCAACGAGGTTGCCGCGCGGGCCGAATCGGAGGCCGACGGCGAGACCGAGACCGATGCCGACGCCGACGAGCCCGCTGCGGAGGCGGACGACGAGGCGCGGGCCGACGACGGTGACGAGGCAGACGACGCCTCCGAGGACGAGGTCGAGGACGAGCCCGCGGGTGCGGCTGCCGACACCGAAGCCGAAGCCGAAGCCGACACCGACACCGACACCGAGGCGGACGCCGACGAGACCGCCCCCGAGGCGGATGCCGACGCAGAGGCGGCACCCGCCCCGAAGCCGACCCCCGACCCGCGAGCCGCCGACGACGCGGACGCCGACGCGCAGGGGTCACCGGCAGCCGGCGACGAAAGCCGCGCGGACGGTGCGGGTGGGGACGACGAAGCCGAGGCCGAGGACGGCGGGTCCCCCGCGGACGTGAAGGGTCCCGTCGACCAGCCCACCGCCATCTTCAAGGCCCCCCGGCCCAAGCCCCAGGTCGACCAGCCGACGACCATGCTCAAGCTGGGCGGCGCCACCAAGCCGAAGACCACGAAGTCCCCGGAGACCACGAACTCCCCGGAGACGCCGAAGTCCCCGGAGACCCCGAAGTCCCCCGCGGCCGACCCCGAGCGGACGAGCAGGTTCGTCGCGCTCAAGCCCCTCGACGAGCCGGCGCCCCGCGCGCCGAAGGCGGCCCCCGCCGACGCGACGGCCACCGTGCCCCAGGTCGGCCCCGAGCGCACCACCCAGCAGCCGCTTCCGCCCAGGCCCCCGCTGGACCTGCTCGCCGAGCTGACGAACACGCCTCCGCCCCCGGAGACCCCGGTCCGCACGCTCGTCCGCCGGGTCAAGATCTGGACCCCGCTGGTCCTGCTGCTGGTGATCGTCTTTGCGGTCGTACAGGCCTTCCGTCCGCTGCCCTCCCCCACCCTCGCGCTCACCGCCGAGGACACCTACACGTTCGACGGCGACCGGCTGCAGCTGCCCTGGCCCGGTGAGGGCCAGGGGTGGATCGACGGCGACGGCATCGGCACGATGGGCAACTTCGGCAAGCAGACTCCCGTGGCCATCGGCTCGGTCGCCAAGACCATGACCGCCTACATCGTCCTCAGGGACCACCCGCTGAAGCCGGGGCAGGAAGGCCCGAAGATCAAGATCGACGCGACGGCGGAGAAGGAGGGCGGCTACAACAAGGCCGGGGAGTCGACGCTCAACACCGTCAAGGCCGGCCAGTACCTCACCGAGAAGCAGGCCCTGTCGGCGATCCTCATCCCGTCCGCCAACAACATCGCCCGGTTGCTCGCGCGCTGGGACGTGGGCTCCGAGGCGGCGTTCGTCAAGAAGATGAACGCCACCGCCGAGGAACTGGGGATGACCAACACGAAGTACACCGATCCCTCGGGTCTGAAGGAGACCACCGTCTCCACCGCCGAGGACCAGGTGAAGCTGGGCCGCGCGTTCGTCAAGGTCCCGGCCCTGGTCGCCATCAGCAGCGCGGCCAGCTGGACGGACCCCTCCGGCCACTTCTGGCCCAACTACAACGAGCTGCCGTACCGCATCGGCGCGATCGGCATCAAGACCGGCAGCACCACCGCGGCCGGCGGCAACCTGCTCTTCGCCTCCCGCAAGCAGGTCGGCGGACAGACGGTGACCGTCGTCGGCGCGATCCTCGGCCAGCACAAGCCGGAGATCCTCAAGACGGTGAACGCCGTCAGCAAGACCGCGCTGCTCGCCGCCCAGGACGCGCTGACCTCGGCGAAGATCCTGAAGAAGGGCGACGTCGTCGGGTACGTGGACGACGGTCTGGGCGGTCACACCCCGGTCGTCCTCACCAAGGACGTGTCCGCCGTCGGCTGGGCCGGGATGAAGGTGAAGCTGTCCTTCGCCTCCGCCGACCTGCCGCACACCGCGAAGGCCGGCACGAAGATCGGCACACTCACCGTCGGTGACGGAAAGAGCGGCGGGGTGCGGGTCCCGGTGGCCCTCCAGAAGAACCTCACCGAGCCGGGCTTCTCGAGCAAGCTGACCCGCATCGGCTGACCCACGGCACACGATTCGTCACCGTACCCCGCCGACGGAGCACCACCCCGGAGCCCCGCGGCGGGGTGCGTGCTAGCGTCACGAATCGGGGCAGGTCGCCGGTCACAGAACTCGGCCCGCGAACTGGACGAGAAGCGGCCGGGGACACCGACGAACCCCGCCCAGTAAACAAAATCGGACCCGGGGAGTGGCGTCAGGTGTGCACAGCGGATCCGACCCACGCCCACGACACCGATACCGGCGCGGGTACCCGCCCG
>NZ_JBHYKH010000120.1:3701-16036 GCF_042741275.1 Streptomyces sp. NPDC058964 | reverse complement strand
ACCGCGCCACGCCGACAACGACGGTCACGGGGATTCGTCGCGCGTCCGTGACGAAGGCCGCGCGGACGGCGGCACCCGCCGGGGGGCCCGGCTCCTGACCGCCGCCGAGCCCCTCCGGCAGCGGCTGCTGCTGCACCCCGTGCTGTCCATGACCGCGCTCTCGGGTGTGCTGCACATCATCTGGTTCTTCACGTTCGCCAACAGCGGGGGCGATCTCGCGGCGCAGGACGCCTGGGCCGAGTTCGTCGGCCGGCACCCGGACTCGGCGTACAACCTCGCCTGGTACGGCGGTATGCACCCGGTGTCCTACAGCGTGGTGTCGCCGTATCTGATGTCCGTCCTCGGCGTCCGCACGACGATGATGATCGCGGGGACCGTGTCGGCCGGCCTGCTCACACTGGTCCTCATCCGCAGCCGAGCGGTGAAGAACCCGCTGTGGGTCTCGCTCGCCGGCGTCTTCGCGCTGATCTGCAACGCGATCTCCGGGCGGGTGACCTTCGGGCTCGGCACGATGTTCGCGCTCGGCTCGGTCGCGGCCGTCTTCTGCTGGCCGTACCGGTGGCGGTACAAACGCTGGGCGAAGGCCCTGGTCGCCGCCCCGCTGGCCGCCCTGGCCACGATGTCCTCACCGGTCGCCGGCCTGTTCGTGGGCCTGGTCGCGGTCGCGCTGTTCCTGCAGAAGCGGCGGCCGGGCGCGTGGGCACTGGGACTCGCACCCACAGCGGTGGTGGCCGTCTCGGCGTGGCTGTTCCCGTTCTCGGGCACCCAGCCGATGATCTTCGGATCGGTGGTGCTGCCCCTCCTGTACGGCTTGCTGTGCCTGTTCCTCGTCCCCAAGGAGTGGATCACCGTACGGCTGACGGCCGCCGTCTACAGCCTCGGGGTCGTCCTGGTGTGGCTGATCAGCTCGCAGATCGGCTCGAACATATCCCGGCTTCCGATGCTGTTCGCGGGTGCGACGCTCATCGCCGCGCTGCCGTACACGAAGCCGCGCTCGCGCAAGTGGTACGTGACCGTGCTGGGGTTCCTGGGCTTCGTCGGCTGGATCGGCTTCAAGTCGGTCGACGACATCATCCACACCACCCCGGCCGCGTCCTGGGCGCGCGAGCTCGCGCCGCTCGTCAACGAACTTCAGGGGGTCGGCGCCGAGAAGGGCCGCGTCGAGGTGATCCCGGCCCGCTCCCACCGCGAGGCCTCCGCGCTCGCGCCGTACGTGAACCTGGCCCGCGGCTGGAACCGGCAGGCCGACATGGAGCGCAACCCGCTCTTCTACGACGACACGCTCAACTCGGCGAACTACCACGAATGGCTCCAGCGCTGGGCCGTCCACTTCGTGGTGCTGCCCAAGGGCGAGCCGGACGGGGACGGCGGCGAGCGCGAGCGGGCCCTCGTCCAGCGCGGCATGCCGTATCTGAAGCAGATCTGGGGCGACGCCAACTGGCAGTTGTTCCGGGTGACCGACGCGACGCAGCTCGCCGAGCCCGACGCCGTGGTGGACCGGGCCGAGCAGGGCGAGATGACGCTGGAGGTGCGCAAGGCCGGGCGGATCCTGATCAAGATCCCGTACTCGCCCTGGCTGAGCGTCGTCGACGAGCACGGCAAGAGCCTGAAGCCGCCGCAGGAGACAGAGGCGTCCAAGCACCGGGCCGAGGGGATGCCGAAGGCGTACGACAACGTCAACGGGTGCCTGATGGAGACGCCGGAGGACGCGAAGGGGGACAAGTGGACGATGCTGATCGCTCCGCGGGCCGGCACGTATCACCTGGCGGCGCCGTATCAGTTGCCCCGGGGCACGCCCTGTCCGGACGAGCTGAAGTGACCCTCTGGGGGCTCCGCCCCCAGAGCCCCGCCTCCCGCCCGCACACCCGCCTCGGTCAGCTGCGCAGTTCCCTCACGTAGTGGTCCGTGCCCGGCACCGTCGGGATGAACGGTGCCACCAGTTCGACCCGGCCCAGTCCCGCCTCGGTGACCTGCTCGTCGAGGCCGGTGAAGTGGCGCTCCCAGCACTCCCGTGGATCCCTCTCCAGGAACCACAGCAGGGTCAGCCGGGTGTCGACGCCCTCGACCTGCTTCACATACGTCATGCGGTCGCCGGGCAGCGGGGTCGGGCGGAAGACGGTCACCATGGCCGTCGGGGAGGCCGCCACCCGCTTCGGGAGGTGCCGGGAGCGGAGCCACTCCAGGAGTTCGGCGCGCCGGGCGGAGGACTCCGCGTCGATGACCTCGACGACCAGGCCCGCGTACGGGTGGTCGAGGGCGTGGAAGTCGCGGGGGCCCGCCGCGCCGTCCCGGTAGACCGTCGTCTCGTGGTCCTGGAAGGCCGTGAAGACGTGGGTGCGGTCCTGGTAGACGCGGGCGTCCCGGTTGAGGCGCCTGTTGATGGCGACGGTCCACCTCATGTGGTCGTCGTAGCGGCCGTCGGTGATCCAGTACGTCGAGATGTAGCAGCCGGCCGTGACGGGCTGGGCGATCGCCGACTTCTCCGGGTAGCGCAGGAGCTGGAGGTCCCTGGTCGCCACCCAGCGGCGGCCGGCGTACATCCAGGGCATGGCCATCGCGCCCGCGTAGTAGTGGTCGTCCTCGTACCAGCGGTTGTAGGCGTACTCGTGGCCGGGGTGCGGCTCGACCATGGTGATCAGGGCGTGGCCGAACGGGACCGCGTACGGGCCCACGGCGGCCAGGTCGGCGTACAGGTCGCTCCGGGTCTCCTCGCTCATGCCGTTCCCCTTCCTTCCTTCTCCGGTCGCCCATACTCTGACGGACCGTCAGATAAAGCGCCAGGGCCGGGAGGGTCGCAATGTCACTGCTCGCGGGCAAGACCGTCGTCGTCTCGGGGGTCGGGGCCGGACTCGGGCACCAGGTCGCGGCGGCCGTCGTACGGGACGGGGGGAACGCCGTGCTCGGGGCGCGCACCGAGGCGAACCTCGCCAAGAGCGCGGCCGAGATCGATCCGGACGGGGCACACACGGCGTACCGGGCGACCGACATCACGGACGAGGGGCAGTGCGAGGCGCTCGCGGGGCTGGCCCGGGAGCGGTTCGGGGGGATCGACGCCGTGGTCCACGTGGCCGCCTGGGACTCCTGCTTCGGTGGGGTCGAGGACGCGGACTTCACGACCTGGCAGTCGGTGATCGACGTGAACCTGCTCGGGTCGCTGCGGATGACACGGGCCTGCCTGCCGGCGCTCAAGGGGTGCGGCGGATCGGTGGTGTTCATCGGTACGCAGTCGGCGGTGGCCGCGCCCTCGCAGGTGAAACAGGCCGCGTACGCCGCCTCGAAGGGGGCGCTGACCAGCGCCATGTACTCGCTGGCGCGGGAACTCGGGCCACACCGGATCCGGGTCAACACGGTGCTGCCGGGCTGGATGTGGGGCCCGCCGGTGCGGGCCTACGTGCAGTTCACCGCGCACACGGAAGGGGTGCCGGAGGCGGATGTGCTGCGGCGACTCGCGGACCGGATGGCGCTCCCCGAGCTGGCGACGGACGCGGACGTGGCGGACGCGGCGGTGTTCCTGGCGTCGGACCGGGCGAGGGCCATCACGGGACAGTCGTTGCTGGTCAACGCGGGGGAGCTGATGCGCTGACACGGCGCCGCCCCGGACCTGCCGACGGATCAGTCGATCCGTTCATGTAGGTGAACCAAGGTCAGGAAAGCGAACAATTTTGCGCGCTCTTGACCTTACGCTCGCTTGTCGTGCTCGCGTAACCGAACCCACGATGAGCGGGCACTTCGCGGCCTTCACCGTCCCCGCTCCGCTCATGCGAAGTGCCGGCCAGCTGAGTGGAGTTCACAAGGCGGACCCTGGAAGGGTGGCACATGAACGGCCTCGACTGGACCGTGCTCATCGCCTACTTCGGCGTCATGGTCGCCATCGGCGTCTGGTCCCACCGGCGCGTGGACGACGTCAGCGACTTCTTCACGGCCGGCGGAAAGATGCCGTGGTGGCTGTCCGGCATCTCGCACCACATGTCGGGCTACAGCGCGGTCATGTTCACCGGGTACGCGGGCATCGCCTACACCTACGGCGTCACCTCTTTCGTCACCTGGTCCTTCCCGATCGCGCTGGGCATCGCCATCGGCTCGAGGCTGTTCGCGCCGCGCATCAACCGGCTGCGCTCGCGCCTGCACGTGGCGTCCCCGCTGGAGTACCTGAAGAACCGCTACAACCTGCCCACCCAGCAGGCGCTGGCCTGGTCCGGCATGCTGCTCAAGATCGTGGACGTGGGCGCGAAGTGGGCCGCGATCGCCACGCTGCTGTCCGTCTTCACCGGTGCCTCGCTCAACCAGGGCATCCTCATCACCGGCGCCATCACGGCCGTCTACTGCACCATCGGCGGCCTGTGGGCGGACGCGCTCACCGAACTGGGCCAGTTCGTCATCCAGCTGCTGGCCGGGCTGTCGATGTTCGTCGCGGTCGTGGTGAAGCTCGACGACAAGAACCTCGGCTTCCTCGGCGCCTGGGACGAACCCGCGCTGCACGGCCACGGCGAACCGCTGGTCGGCCCCTACGGCACGGTCTTCCTGCTCGCGTTCCTGTTCATCAAGCTCTTCGAGTACAACGGCGGCATGCTCAACCAGGCCCAGCGCTACATGGCGACGGGCAGCGCCCGGGAGGCCACCCGGTCCGCACGGCTCTCGGCGGTCCTGTGGCTCGTCTGGCCGGTGATCCTCTTCTTCCCGATGTGGATGTCACCGCTCCTCGTCCACGCGCAGAAGCCGGACGGCTCCGACTCCTACGCCCTGATGACCGAACAGCTGCTGCCGCACGGCCTGCTGGGCCTGGTCGTCGTCGGCTTCTTCTCGCACACCATGGCCATGTGCTCCTCCGACGCCAACGCCATCGCCGCGGTCTTCACCCGGGACGTGGCCCCGGTGCTGTCGGCGCGGGCCAGGAGCTGGAACGAGCGGTCGGGGCTGATCGCGGCCCGCGTCACCACGGTGGTGTTCCTCGCCCTGTCGATGTCCGTGGCGACCCAGGTCAACTCGCCCGCGTTCAAGGACATCATCACCGTCGTGATCAAGTGGGTCGCCGGTCTGATGGGCCCGATCGCGATCCCGATGATGCTGGGTCTGCTGCGCCCGTTCCGCCGCTCCGGCCCGACGGCCGCGCTCACCGGCTGGGCCGCCGGTCTGCTCGCCTTCTGGCTGGTCAACTACCCGGTCGACCGGAACGTCGACGGCGGGGTCCCGCTCCAGTACCAGGTGTCCGTACCGCTGGCCGTGTCCCTGCTCCTGTACATCCTCCTCGGCTACCTCAAGCCCGAGGACACCCCGGAGCGGCTCGCGGTCATCGAGCGCCTCAACACGGACGGCGACGGGGCCGAGGCGCCGGCCGTGCCGGTTCCCGCGGGGGCCGGGGACGACACGGTGGGCGCTCCGGTCAAGGACTGACCGAGACCGCCCGGGGACACCCCCTAAGCGCCCCTCGGGTACCTCGCCAGCCACCCGGGCGCCGACCCGGCGGGCCCGTGCAGCGCGGGGCCCTGGGTCATCTCCATCGCGAAGTCGTCGGCCAGTTCCAGGATCGTGGGACGGCCCTCCAGCTCGGCCAGCCAGGCCGGCGGGAGGGCCGTCTCGCCGTGCAGCGCACCGAGCAGCCCGCCGGTGAGGGCGCCCGCCGCGCCCGACGGGCCGGCCTGGTTGACCGCCAGGCACAGACCGTGCCGTACGTCCTCACCCACCAGGGCGCAGTAGACGGCGGCCGCCAGGAGACCGTCCGCGGCCCCGTCGCCGGCCAGTTCCTCCACCCGCGCCGGACCGGGCATCCCCTGCCGCACCGAGCCCAGCGCGTGCTGGAGGGCGTCCGACACGGGCTGGTGGCCGGGGCGGGCCGCGATCAGGGCGAGCGAGCGCTGCACGGCGCCGTCCAGGCTGTCGCCGCGGGCCAGCGCGTGCACGATCACCGCGTACGCGCCCGCCGACAGGTACGCCGTGGGGTGGCCGTGGGTCTGGGCCGCGCACTCCACGGCCAGCTGCACCACCAGCTGCGGCTCCCAGCCGACCAGCAGGCCGAAGGGCGCCGAGCGGGCGACGGCCTCCGGCCCCAGGTCGGCGGGGTTCTTCGGCGCCTCCAGCGTGCCCATGTTCTCGTCCCCGAAGCCGATCAGCAGCGAGCGCGCGGGATCGCGGCGGGCGTAGAGCCACTCCTCCCGGGCCAGCCAGCCGTCGTCCTTGCGGCGCTCGTCGGGGCCCCAGTCCCGCTGGGTGGCCGCCCAGCGCAGATACGCCCGGTGCAGGTCGGTCGGCGGGTGCCAGGCGCCGGTGTCGCGGCGGACCTGGGCGCGTATCAGCCCGTCCACCGTGAACAGGGTGAGCTGGGTGAGGTGGGTCACGGCGCCGCGCCGGCCGTACCCGAAGGCCAGGTCGACGAGGCCGTCCACACCGTACGACGTACGGATCTCCTCCAGGGTGAGCCCGTCGACCGGGGCGCCCAGGGCGTCTCCCACGGCGGCCCCCAGCAGGGTGCCGCGCACCCTGCTGCGAAAGTCCTGCTGCTCGGCGCGGCCCCAGACGGCACCGGATGTCGCACCCACCAAGACCTCCTCACGGCACCGGCCGTACGTACGACAGCTCAGCACTGTAATCGACCGGGAACGGTCCGTTCAGGGGTCGGTTCGGTATGCGGAATGTGGGCCGGGTTGACCCCGTGTGGTCAGTTCTGGGCGGCGACGAGCGCCTCGACCCCGTCCAGGATCCGGTCGAGGCCGAAGGCGAGGGGATCGGTCCCGGTGGGCTCGAACGCGCCCTCCGCGATGGCCTTGGTCAGGGCCGGGAAGCGCTCGGCGTGCCGGCCGAGCAGTTCGCCGGTGAGGCTGTTCCACTCCCGGTCGCGCTCCTCGTCGAAGTCGATCAGCTGCTGGGCCAGGTTGCGGACCAGACCGACGAGGAGCAGGAAGACCTGGTGGCGCTGGGCGGCGGTGAGCCCGGTGGGCTCCAGGGCCGCGAGCGCCGCGTCCAGCCACTGGAGCTGGTGGGGGCCCATGACCTGACGGCGCATGGCGGTCGCGGCCAGCAGCCAGGGGTGGGCCGCGTAGACCTCCCAGCACCGGCGGGTCCACTCCCGTACGCCCACCCGCCAGCCCCCGCCCGTGTCCGACAGCCGCGGCCCCCCGGCCAGCACGGACTCCACCATCAGCTCGACGAGCTCGGCCTTGCCGGGCACGTACCGGTACAGCGCCATCGCCGAGACGCCGAACCCCGCGGCGACCTTGTTCATGGACACGGCGTCCAGCCCCTCGGCGTCCGCGAGCTCCACCGCCGCCGCCGCGATCCGCTGCGGCGACAGGCTGGGCTTGGGCCCACGGGTCGGCCGGTCCTGCTCCCCCCAGAGCAGCGCGACGCTCGCCCGCAGGTCACGCGGCTTGTCGGGGTCCGTGCCCCTGGTGCTGCCCTTGGCCATGACGGTCCTCTCCCTCTGCCGGTCCGGCGGAGCCCCTTGCCTCCGGCCTCCAACTGTATATATCGTAAACGCAATAGCTGATGGCATAAACAGTTTAGGGGGACAACTCATGCTCGGCACCATCCTCACCGCCTCCGCCGCCACCCTCCTCGCCGCTCCCGCGGCCGGCCTCCTCGGCCACCGCGGCCTCAAGCGCGCCGCGAACGCCCGCAGCCTGTGCATCACCACCCCGAACGGCATCGACGAGTCCGGATACGTCCGCATCGGCGGCATCGACCAGTGGATCTCCATCCGCGGGGAGGACCTCACCAACCCGGTGATCCTCGAGATCCACGGCGGCCCCGGAGCCTCCAACCTGATCTTCATCCCGCGCACCCGCGCCTGGGAGCGGCACTTCACGATCGTCCGCTGGGACATGCGGGGCGGCGGCCGCACCTTCGCCAAGGGCGGACCGGCCGGACAGGGCGAGGTGACCCTCGACCGGATCCACCAGGACGCCCTGGAGGTCACGGCCCACGTCCGCACCCGCCTCGGCGTCGGCAAGCTCCTCCTGGTCGCCAACTCCTTCGGGACGGTCACCGGCCTCCGTCTCGCCCGCAACCACCCCGAGCTGTACTCGGCCTATGTCGGCACCGACCAGAACATCATCGGCGGCGGCCGCGACGACTCGGCGTACCAGGCCCTGCTGGCCCGCCTGGAGAAGTCGGGCAAGCGCAAGGAGCTGGCCGCGATGAAGGCCATCGGCCCGAACCGGCCGGCCTGGACCGCCCGCCAGTGGTCGGAGCACGCCAAGACCGTGGTCACCACCGACCCCTTGACCTACGACACCATGAAGACGGTCGTGATCCGCTCGCTCTGGTTCTCCCCCCTGCACACCCTGCGCGGGCTGCGCACCTACCTGAAGGGCATGAACTTCGCCGAGCGGCTCGGCCCGCAGGCCATGACCGTCGACGAGTACGCCGAGGGCACCGCCTTCCGCCTCCCGTTCTTCGTCTTCCAGGGCGACAGCGACGTCCTGACCCCGCCCGAGCCGGCCCGCCGCTTCGTCGACGCGGTCACCGCGCCGGTCAAGGACTTCGCCCTGATCCGCGGGGCCAGCCACTTCGCGTCCTTCCGGCACCCGGAACAGTTCCTGGACCTGATGCTGACGAAGGTGCGACCGCTGGTGACCGGGGAGCCGGTCAGCGGGTGAGGCCGGTGTCAGCCGGCCCCCGCCGACACCACCCTCCACATCCGCGACTCCAAGGACGAGGACGGGGCCCGGCCCGCGTTCACGGGAACCTCGTGGGCCGGGTTCCCGGCGTTCGCAGGGCGCTGAGCAGAGCCCGGGCTCGGTCGTCGTCGGGGCTCAGGGCGCAGGCCCGTTCCGCGTCGGCCAGGGCCTGGTCGGGGATGCCGAGGGCGAGGTGGACCTCGGCCCTCCGGCACAGGGCCCAGGGGTAGGAGGGGTTGAGCTCCAGGGCACGGTCCAGGTCGGCCAGGGCCTCCCGGTGACGGCCGAGGTTGGTGAGCGAGGCGCCCCGGCTGGCGTGGCCCGACGCGTAGTCGGGGTCGAGTTCGAGTGAGCGGTCGTAGTCGGCCAGGGCCTCCTCGTCACGGCCGGCCCCGCGCAGGGCGTCACCGCGTTCGCAGCGGCCCCAGGCCCAGTCGGGATGGAGGGCGAGGGCACGGTCGAGATCGGCCAGCTGCCGGGAGGGCTCCCCCCGGGCGCGCCACAGGCGGGCCCTGCGGGCGAGCGCCCACGCGTACTCCGGGTTGAGGTCCAGCGCGCGGTTCAGATCGTCGAGAGCCCGGTCCAGTTCACCCCGGGCGAGCCGGGTGGCACCCCGGGACGCCCAGGCGAAGTCGTTGGCCGCGTCGAGCCGGATCGCCTCGTCCAGTTCCCGGATCGCCTCGTCGTGGTGGCGCAGCATGCGGTGGTACTCGC
Source organism: Streptomyces sp. NPDC058964 (assembly GCF_042741275.1). NCBI lineage: Bacteria > Bacillati > Actinomycetota > Actinomycetes > Kitasatosporales > Streptomycetaceae > Streptomyces > Streptomyces sp. NPDC058964. The sequence continues at coordinate 6,710 of NZ_JBHYKH010000120.1, read as the reverse complement.
CCCGCACCGTATGGCCCAGGGGGTCGTCCGGCGCCAGCTCCACGGCCCGTTCCACGTCCGCGAGCGCCGCCTCGTAGTCGCCCAGCTCGCCGTGGGCGATGGCCCGGCCGTGGTAGGCGCGCACCAGCTCCGGATCCGCCGCGATCGCGTGGCGGTACTCGGCCATCGCCTCCCCGTACGCCCCTTCGCGCCGCAACGCGTTGCCGCGCACCACGTGGGCGACCGCCAGCGCCGGATCGTCGAACCCCGCCCGGTACAGCAGCCGCCCGACCGCGGCGGCCACTCCGCCTCCGTCGAGGGCCTCCGCCAGTTCGCTCCCCCAGCGAGCCACGGCGCCGGCGCCCGCGTCCTCCCCCGCGTCCATCAGCACCCGTGCCCACCGCTGGGCCGTGGCGTCACCGTCGGCGCAGGCGTCGACGACGTCCCGCAGCACCGCCGGCAGCGCCTCCCGGGGCTCCGCGCACAACCGGTGGTACGACTCGGCCAGCCGCAGTTCCCGCCACTCCGCGTCGGCCCACAACTCCTCCCCGTTCCGCTCCCCTTCGAGTTCCGCCCGCCAGCCCTCGAACACCCCGGCCAGCCGCCGGTGCAGCTCCCCCCACCCCCTCGGCGACCGCCTGCGCTGCAACCGCAGCATCGGCGCACGTACGACGTCGTGGTACCGCACCCGCTCGTCGCGCGCGTCGACGAACGGCAGCCCCCTCAACCACGCGTACAGGGTGTTGAGTTCTGCCTCGTCGCACTCCACCACCGCCCGGAACACATCAGCGTCCAGCCGCCGGGGCAGCGCGCAGGCCAGGGCCACACCGCGCCGTACGGGATCGCGCTCCCACTTCAGGAACCGCTCCACCGCGTCCGCGCTCGGGTCCCCCACGTCGTCCGGGCCGGCGGGTCGGGCCTCGGCGAGGGTGGTGACGAGCACCGGCAGCCCGCCCGTCAGCCGCAGCACCTCGGCGACGACGGGCTCGTCCCGCACGCCCCGGTCCGCCAGCAGCCCCCGTGCCTCCTCCTCCGTGAACGCCCCGAGCGGCACGTCGGTCATGAAGTCCGCGAAGCCGCCCCAGCGGGCCGTGTCGAAGGGGCGCTGGCCGGAGGTCACCACGACGACGTTGGCGGGCAGGGCGCCGTACCGGTCGGTGGTCATCAGCTCGTGCAGCCAGCCGTCGAGGAACGGCCCGGTCCGCTCGTACGTGTCGAGGAACAGCACGAGCCACGGCACCGTGGACGCGACCGCGGCCAGCTCGGCGAGCAGCACCGGTGTCAGGACCCGCTCCGGGGACAGCACGAGCTGCACGTCCTCCTGGTTGCGGAAGCGCGCGCTGAGCCCGGCCCGCAGCCGGTCGGCGCCCTGGGCTATCCGGTCCGCGTCCAGGGCCGAGGCGAAGGCACCGGCGACCGGGACCAGTCCGAGGCCCACCAGTCCGGCGCGCGCCACGGCGAGACTGCCCGCCGACGGCTCGTCCGGCTCCGGGACGGTCAGGGCGGCCGCCTCCGCCTCGTGCCGGCGCTCCCGGTGCGCGGTCAGCATCCGGTCCAGCTCCTTCAACCGGTGCCCCTGCCGGGCGAGTTGGGTGCCGATCACGGCCATGGCCTCGGGTACGCTGCCGACGCCTTCGTCGATGTAGACGGTCGGCGCGCCGAGTTCCTGCGCGATCTGCTCCAACTCCCGTACGAGGAAGGTCTTACCGACCCCCGCGTTGCCGTGCACATGGAACAGGAACCGATGGCGCTCGTCCTCGGGCGGGACGGCCAGGTTCGCGCGGAAGGCGGCCCGTTCGGCAAGGCGGCCCACGAAACCGGCCCGCCTGCGCCGGCCGATCAGCTCCTGCATCGACGGCCGCGCCTGCGCCATCCGTCCGTCCCCTCCTCCGGAGCCACCGCCCTGCCATTCTGGCTCAATCCGAGCGGCACGCGCAGGGTGCGGCAGGGAAAGATCATCACTATGGCCACTCCCACCTCACGTACCCTTCGCCTCGCCGCGGCCCTGCTGACCGCCACCGTCGCCCTCTACATCACGCTCGTCGCGCTGGGGAACATCACGGACTTCGGCACCAACCAGCAGTTCGTGCGCCATGTGCTCGCGATGGACACGACGTTCAAGGACGACGACCTGATGTGGCGGGCGATCACCAGCAAGGGGCTTCAGGACGCGGCGTACATCGCCATCATCGTGTGGGAGACGGTCGCCGCGCTCGTGCTCGTCGCCGGCACCTGGTTCTGGGCGCGGCGGAACCACGACCGCGCCCGGCAGCTCTCCACCTACGGCCTGCTGATGCTCATGCTGCTGTTCGGGGCCGGGTTCATCGCGATCGGCGGCGAGTGGTTCGCGATGTGGCAGTCGAAGACCTGGAACGGGCTGGACGCGGCGACCCGCGTCCTCGTGCTCACCGGGATCACCCTGGTCGTGGTGCAGCTGCCCGAGCGGTCGGACGGCTGAGGCCGCTCGCGGCTACTTGACGACCGTCACCCGGGTGTTCGGTTCCGTACCGAAGGTCCACAGCGCCGCGCCGTCCGCCTTGTGCATGCGGATGCCGCCGGTCTGCTTGCCGGAGGCCGCGGGCGGCGGGGACGCGCCGTCGACCGCGTTGGAGAAGGCGATCGACAGGCCCGACCTGCTGGCGAAGTAGAGGACGTGCTCGATCTGCACGCCGTCGGAGCCGGTGGTGGACGCCAGGGTCTTGGACACGGTGTAGGTGCCGGGGGCGGGGGTCACCGTGCCCGGCCACACCGTGAAGCTGCGGCCGGCCTTGCCGCTCGCGTCGACCAGCCAGACCCGCTTCTGCCCGAGGGAGTAGACGACACGGCGACCCGTGCCCGAGGCACCCGGCAGCGCGGGGGCGGCGGACGTCTTCGGCCTGGGCTTCGACGAGGCGTGCGGGTGCGCCCCCGCCGATGCCGAGGCGCTCGGACGTACGGCCGCGGCCGTCGGGTGCGGCCCCTTGTCGGCCTGCAGGGCGAGGGCGACCACGGCCGGCCTCGCCCCCACCCTAAGGCCCGTGTCCCAGCCCC
>NZ_JBHYKH010000120.1:0-3691 GCF_042741275.1 Streptomyces sp. NPDC058964 | reverse complement strand
GGGGGGGGGCGCCCCCGCCTTGGCGCGGGGGTGGGTCGGACCGGCCGGGCCGGGGGGGTGCGGCCCGTGGCGGGCCGGAGGGGGGGGGCCGCCCCGGGCCGCGGTCGCCCCCACCGTAAGGCCGGTGACCCAGGCCCACGAGGGCAGTCGGGCAGGCACGGGCACGCATCTCCTCAGCTCCGGGTCCCCCATCAAACAGGGGTCGGATCATCGTACCGGGGGGCGCCCGGCCCGCCGGAGCCCCGAGGGGTCCACGGGCGCCCGGAGCGGGTTCCTCCAGGCCTGCGCGGGCTCAGTCCAGCACCGGCAGCAGCTCCGGCAGGTGCCCGTCCGACGCCTCCGCCGCCCGCTGCCGCTCCAAGGGCACCTCCCCGTACAGCGTCGTGCGCGGCCGCGCCGGCCGGCCCGCCGCCTCCGCCACCGCGATCAGGTCCTTGACCGACTTGTACGAGCCGTAGGACGAGCCCGCCATCCGGGAGATCGTCTCCTCCATGAGCGTGCCGCCCAGGTCGTTCGCGCCGGAGCGGAGCATCTCCGCCGCACCCTCCGCGCCCAGCTTCACCCAGCTTGTCTGGATGTTGGGGATATGGGGGTGGAGGAGCAGCCGGGCCATCGCGGTGACCGCCCGGTTGTCGCGCGTCGTCGGACCCGGCCGCGCGATCCCCGCCAGATAGACGGGCGCGTTGGTGTGGACGAACGGCAGCGTCACGAACTCCGTGAAACCGCCCGTCTCCCGCTGGATACGGGCGAGGGTGCGCAGATGCCCGAGCCAGTGGCGGGGCTGGTCCACATGGCCGTACATCATCGTCGAACTCGACCGGATGCCCAGCTCGTGGGCGGTCGTGACGACCTCGATCCAGGTGGCCGTGGGCAGCTTGCCCTTCGTGAGCACCCAGCGCACCTCGTCGTCGAGGATCTCCGCCGCCGTGCCCGGGATGGTGTCGAGGCCCGCCTCCTTCGCCGCCGTGAGCCACTCCCGCACCGGCATGCCGGTGCGGGTCGCGCCGTTGACGACCTCCATGGGCGAGAAGGCGTGCACATGCATCCCCGGCACCCGCTCCTTGACCGCTCTCGCGATGTCGAAGTACGCGGTTCCGGGCAGGTCGGGATGGATCCCGCCCTGCATGCACACCTCGACCGCGCCCACGTCCCAGGCCTGCTGGGCCCGGTCGGCGACCTGCTCCAGGGAGAGCGTGTAGGCGTCGGCGTCCGTGCGGCGCTGGGCGAAGGCGCAGAAGCGGCAGCCGGTGTAGCAGACGTTGGTGAAGTTGATGTTCCGGGTGACGATGTAGGTGACGTCGTCGCCGACGGCCGCCCGGCGCACGTCGTCCGCGATCCGGGTCAGCGCGTCCAGGGCCGGGCCGTCCGCGTGGAAGAGGGCCAGGGCTTCGGCGTCCGTGAGCCTCGTGGGGTCGTCGGCGGCGGTCGCGAGGGCCTGCCGTACGTCGGTGTCGATGCGCTGCGGCGCCATCCCCGGGACGGCCGCCTCGCGCAGGGCGCCCCAGTCGCCGTACACCTCGTCGAAGTCGTCACGCCGGTCGGACGTACGGCCGTCGGTGTCGATGGTGCGGTGCAGGTCGGTACGGCCGGCGGCGACGAAGGCCTCCTCCGGCTCCTGCCACGGACGCCCCTCCACAGCCGCGTCCGCGCGCGCCAGGCCGGTCTCCGGGTCCGCCAGTGCCCGTACGTGCGGCAGCAGCCGGGGGTCCAGCCAGGGCTCGCCGCGCTGGACGAACTCCGGGTACACGCAGAGGCGTTCGCGCAGCTCGAACCCGGCCGCCCGGGACCGTTCGGTGAGTTCCTCGATCTGCGGCCAGGGGCGTTCGGGGTTGACGTGGTCGATGGTGAGCGGGGAGACCCCGCCCCAGTCGTCGATGCCGGCGCCGATCAGCCGCTCGTACTCGCTGTCGACGAGGTTGGGCGGGGCCTGCAGACAGGCGGCCGGGCCCATGATGTGCCGGGCCACGGCCACCGTGGCCACCAGCTCGTCCAGTTCGGCGTCCGGCATGCCGCGCATCGCCGTGTCCGGCTTGGCGCGGAAGTTCTGGATGATCAGCTCCTGGACGCCGTGGTACGAGCGGGAGACACGGCGCAGGGCGAAGAGGGACTCGGCGCGCTCCTCGTACGACTCGCCGATGCCGATGAGGATCCCAGAGGTGAAGGGGACGGAGGAGCGGCCGGCGTCCTCGAGGACACGCAGGCGTACGGCGGGTTCCTTGTCCGGGGAGCCGTGGTGCGGGCCGCCCGGCTCGGCCCACAGGCGGGTCGCCGTGGTCTCCAGCATCATCCCCATGGACGGGGCGACGGGCTTGAGCCGCTGGAAGTCGGTCCAGGTCATGACGCCGGGGTTGAGGTGGGGCAGCAGCCCCGTCTCCTCCAGGATCCGGATGGAGACGGCCCGGACGTACGCGATGGTGTCGTCGTAGCCGTGCGCGTCGAGCCACTCCCTGGCCTCCGGCCAGCGGTCCTCGGGCTTGTCGCCGAGGGTGATCAGGGCTTCCTTGCAGCCGAGCGCGGCGCCCTTGCGGGCGATGTCGAGGACCTCGTCCGGGGACATGAACATCCCGTGCCCGGCCCGGCGCAGCTTGCCGGGGACGGTGACGAAGGTGCAGTAGTGGCACTTGTCCCGGCACAGCCGGGTGAGGGGGATGAAGACGCTCTTCGAGTACGTGATGACACCGGGCCTGCCCGCCGCCTCGAGGCCCGCGTCCCGCACCCGGGCGGCGGACGCGGCGAGGTCGTCGAGGGCCTCGCCGCGCGCCTGGAGGAGGACGGCCGCCTCGTTCACGTCGAGGGCGACACCGTCCCGGGCACGTTTGAGGGCGCGACGCATGGAGTTCTCGGTCGGGCCGGTTCCGGAGGTCGCGGAAGTCGTCATTCTTTGAGCATACGTTCGGGTTGATCAGGGCAAAGGGGTGCTGTCCGATTCGCGCCCGGCCGTGGTTCGTTACACGGTGTCACTGGATCCGCCGGTCAGATACGGGGCGTACTCGTCCAGCACGCGCAGCACTTCGGGCTCTCCGGCCGAGGGCAGCTGCACCACGGTCTCCTCGACGCCGAGTTCGGCGTAGTGCGCGAGCTTGCCGGGCGTGGGCAGGACGGCGAACGGCACGACCTGGAGGGCGGCCGGGTCGCGTCCCGCGTCGGCCCACACGGAGCGCAGCACGGGCAGCGACTCGGACAGCCCGTGTCCGCCGATCGGCAGCCAGCCGTCCGCGTACTCCGCGATGTGCGCGAACAGCTTGGGTCCGGCGGCGCCGCCGACGAGCGTACGCGGGCCGACCACCGGACCGCGCGGCTTCTGCGCGGGCTTGGGGTGGGCATGGCTGGCCCGCACGCTGCCGAACTCCCCTTCGTGGGCGGTGGGTTCCTCGGACCAAAGCGCGCGCAGGAGGCCCATCCGGTCCCGTACGAGCTCGCGCCGCGTACGCCACCGCACGCCGTGGTCGGCGGCCTCCTCGACGTTCCAGCCGAAGCCGAGGCCGAGCGTGAACCGGCCGCCGGACAGGTGGTCCAGGGTCGCGATCCGCTTGGCGAGGCCGATCGGGTCGTGCTGGGCCACGAGCGTGACGCCGGTACCGAGGTCCAGCCGCTCGGTGACCGCGGCGGCCTGCCCGAGCGCGACGAAGGGGGGGAGGGGGCTGCCGTACCCGCGCGGCTGGGCGCCGCGCGCCCGGGCGGGGGGGGGCCG
>NZ_JBHYKH010000119.1:0-20254 GCF_042741275.1 Streptomyces sp. NPDC058964 | reverse complement strand
CCGGTGGCCAGTCCGCCGCCCGCGCACATCGTGATGAGCGCGAACTCCTTGTCGGGGGGGGGGCGATGAGGGTTGGGGGGGGGGGGGTGCCGCGCGCCCCGCGCTCGGGGCTCATGGGCGTGTGGGGCGCCTGCCCGCCCCACGACGGGTATCTCCTCGACAACCGGCAGACCGAGGCAGGCCGGCGCTTCGACGCCTTCGCCACCCTCTTCGACCCCGTGACCTTCCGCCACCTCGAAGGCTTCGGTCTGGGAGCGGGCTGGCGCTGCTGGGAGGTCGGTGCCGGCGGTACCTCCGTGGTGTCCTGGCTGGCCAAGAAGGTCGGACCGACCGGCAAGGTCGTCGCGACCGACATCGACACCACGCTGCTCGCCCCGGTCGCCCGTGCGCCGGTCGAGGTGCGCGTCCACGACGTGGGCACCGAGGAGCCGCCCGCAGAGGGCTTCGACCTGGTGCACGCCAGGCTCGTCCTCGTCCATGTACCCGACCGCGAAAAGGCGTTGCGGTCGATGGTCGCGGCGCTGCGTCCCGGTGGACGGCTCCTGGTCGAGGACGCCGACCCGGCCCTCCAGCCGCTCCTGTGCCCCGACGAGCACGGCCCCGAGCAACGGCTCGCCAACCGGCTCCGGCACGGCTTCCGCAAGCTGCTCGCCGACCGCGGCGCCGACCTGTCCTACGGCCGCAAGCTCCCGCGCCTGCTCCGTGAGGCCGGACTCGGCGGGGTACAGGCCGACGCGTACTTCCCCGTCACCTCTCCGGCCTGTGCCGAGCTGGAGGCGGCGACCGTACGGCAGATCCGCGACCAGCTCGTCGCCGCGGGCCTGGCCACCGACGAGGACATCGACCAGCACCTGGCGAACGTCGCCACCGGCAGCATGGACCTGGCCACGGCGCCGATGATCTCGGCGTGGGGGCGCAAGGGGTGAGCCGGGCGAGGGGATCGAAGGCAGGCCCGTCGAGCCGGTCCCGACGACGTGGGCGTGAGCGCCTGGGGGGACACCGGCACGCACGGGCAACGCACGACGGCGTCATCCGGACACCGGAGGCCTCCCGCCCACTCCTTCCACGGCCCGCGCACCCGCCCGGCACCCCGCTGCCGCGGCTGCCCCGGGATCCGCGCCCGCGGCGAGAGCGGCGAGGAACGCCCCGGTGAAGGCGTCTCCGGCGCCCGTGGTGTCCCGGGGCGTCACCGCCGGGGCGGGCACGTGGGCGAGCACGGCGCCGGACCGGGCCACCAGCGCGCCGTCCGCGCCCAGCTTGGCCACCACCAGAGGGACGTGGCGGCTCAGCCTGGCCGCCGCGTCCGCCGGATCGGACAGCTCCGCCAGCAGGCATGCCTCGTCCCGACTGGGCAGCAGTATGTCCAGCCCCGCGGCGAACGTCAGGAAGCGGTCCACTCCCAGCACCTCGAGGAAGCCCGCCGACGCGGGATCCAGGCTCACGGGCACGCCGCGCGCGCGTGCCGCTTCCAGAGCCGTCGCCGCAAGGGCCCGGCTCGGCTCGGAGAACAGCAGATAGCCGGACAGATGCAGCCGGGCCACGCCGTCGAGCAACGTGTCCGACCAGTCGGCGGGCTCGAGCCGCAGGGACGCGCCACTGTCCGTGAGGAACGTGCGCTCGGCCGACGCCCCCGCGTCCACCAGACAGATCACCGTTCCCGTCGCCGCCCCCGGGTCGACCACGAGCCGCGGCCGCACTCCGGCTCCGACCAGCTCCCGCTCGTGCCACGTCGCCGCGTCCGTGCCCACCCGCCCCAGCAGCCGTACGTCCGCACAGCCCGCGTGAGCGGCCCAGCAGGCCACATTGGCCCCGGCGCCGCCGGGCACCGTGCGGATCGCGGCCGCCGGGTCCGTGCCGGCCGCGAGCGGCCCGCGGTGCCGGGCGACGACATCGGTGACCACGTCCCCGACGACCAGCAGTGCCCCGTTTGGGCGCGCTGTCGCCGCCGAGCCCGCCGGATCAGACGTCGGCCTGCGGCCCGCCGTCACCCCCGGGCCCACGCCGCCGCGATCCGTGCCGCCAGCCGCACGTTGCCGCGCACCGCCGCCAGGTTGGCGCTCAGCGAGGCCCCGTCCGTGTGCCGCACCAGATAGTCGAGCAGGAAGGGTGTGACCGCCTGTCCGGTCACGCCCTCCTCCTCGCACGCCTGCAGCGCCTCGGCGAGCACACGCGCGTGCAGACCGGGATCGAGCTGCTCCTCCTCGGGGACGGGATGGGCGACGACCAGCGCCGACTCCGGCACGCCGAGCGCGTCCTGCGCCCGCATGACCCCCGCCACCTCCTCCGGGGTCTCCAGCGTCCAGTCGACCGGCTGCCCGGAGTCCGACAGATAGAAGCCCGGGAAGCGGTCCGTGCCGTATCCGGCGACGGCCACGCCCAGCGTCTCCAGGCGCTGCAGCGTCGCAGGCACGTCCAGGATCGACTTCACCCCGGCGCAGACCACCGTGATCCGCGTACGCGCCAGAAGGCCCAGGTCGGCGGACTCGTCCTGTGTCACCGTCCACTCCCGGTGCACACCGCCCAGCCCGCCCGTCGCGAAGACCCGGAGGCCCGCCAGCGCCGCGAGCAGCGCGGTGGCCGACACCGTGGTCGCCCCGCTCACCCCCGACGACACCGCGAGCGGCAGGTCGCGGTGTCCGAGCTTGCGGATCCCGTCCTCGTTCGCGACCCGCTCCACCTGCTCCTTGCCGAGGCCGACATGCGCTCGGCCGTCGAGCACGGCGATCGTCGCGGGTACGGCACCCTCCCGCCGGACCGCCTCCTCCAGTTCCCGCGCCACCTGCAGATTGCGCGGGCGCGGCAGCCCGTGCGCGATGATCGTGGACTCCAGGGCCACCACGGGCCGGCGCGCGTCGATCGCCTCCCGCACTTCTTCGGACACCACCAGCACCACGCGCCTGCCTCCTGTCGGTCGGTTCTCCCTCATCTCTGGCGGGCCGCACCCCCCGATAAACGCTTGCGGGCTGTGGGCGACGCCACGAGCCTGGGCGGCATGACGAACAACTCGACGCGTCTCGATCATGTCGTCCTCTGGGTGAGCGACCCGGTCGTCGCGGCCGGCTTCTACGAGACGGCTGTCGGTCTGGAGCCTCTTCGGGTCGCCGAATTCGCGGAGGGGAAGATTTCGTTTCCCTCCGTGCGCGTGAACGAGGAGACGATCCTCGACCTCGCGCCGCGCACCCTTGCCGAGCGCATGCGGATGCTCCCCGGCTCTGCCGGGAGCGCCGGCCACCCCGTCAACCACATCTGTCTGTCCCTGCCGTCCGACGAGTTCGACTCACTGCGTGCCCGCCTTCAGGAGCACGACGTCCCCGTGTCCGACATCGCGCACGACTCGTACGGAGCCCGTGGGAAGGCCCCGCGCAGCTTCTACTTCCGGGACCCCGACGGCAACGTGGTCGAGGCCCGGCACTACGCGTAGCCCGCTCGCCAGGGTCGTCAGAACAGCGGCTCGGGCAGGACGCCCTCCAGGGCGAGCAGCTTCCGCTTGGTCTCCAGTCCGCCCCCGAACCCCCCGATGCCGCCGTCGCTCTCCACCACCCGGTGGCACGGCACGACGACCGGCAGCGGGTTGGCGCCCATCGCCGTGCCCACCGCCTGTGCAGCTCCCGGCTGGCCGACCCTTTGCGCCAGATCTCCGTACCCGACGACCGAGCCGTACGGGACGCCGGACGCCAGTTCGCGCAGCACCTGCCGGTTGAAGCCGGAGATCAGCGACCAGTCCAACGGCAACTCGAAGCCCTGGCGCTCGCCCGCGAAGTACGCCTCGACCTGACGTATCGCCTCGGCCAGCAGCGGCGAGCCGGGTGCCTCGACGGGTTCGGTGCCCAGTCGGGCAGCAAGCCGTTCCAGCGCCCGGTCGCGCACCGCCGGACCGGCGTGGAACACGACGTTGACCAGGCCCTCTCGGGTCGCCGCGAGGAGCAGCGGACCGATGCCGGTGCCCACGACGGCCCACACGACCTGCTGCTCGTACTGCCCATGGCTGTCCATGCGCCCACCGTACGACCCACCACTGACAGCGCCCGGACGGGGCGCGGGAACGGGCCCCTGCCCGGCCGGTTCCGCGGCTGCCTCAGTATCCGTGCAACGCCGCCCATACGACATCAGGCCTGTTGGTGATGACGCCGTCGACGCCGTACCGGGCGACGGTCCAGGCCGTGGCCGCGTCGTTGACGGTCCAGGTGAGCACTCCCAGCCGCCTGCCGTGCGGCCCGTTGAACGCGTGCACGGTGTCGACGTAGGTGGCGGAGATGGACCCGTACGACGGATTGATCAGATCGGTGAAACGTGCGTAACGGCGCAGGTCCACCACCGACGGCGTGCCGAGGAAGCCGGTCGTCAGAGCGGGCTTCAGGTCGTGCACGATCCGCAGGCTGTCCGCGCTGAAGCTCTGCACGATCAGCCGGCCCAGGTGCGGCCGGTCCAGCCACCCTTCGTTGCTGAGGAGCTTGAGCGTCTCGCGCTCGATGCCCGGGTACAGCTCGGGGTTCTTGATCTCCAGGAGCAGCTTCTCGTGATTGTGTTCGACCCGGCGCATGTACTCCTTCAGGGTGGGCACCCGGGTGCCCGCGAACGTGGGGCCGAACCAGCTGCCCGCGTCCAGACGGGCGATCTCGGCGGCCGTGAAGTCCTTCACCTTCCAGGGCGCCCGGCCGGGGAAGACCTGCTCCACGTTCGTGGTCCGCCGGAGGCTGTCGTCGTGGATGACGACCAGCTCGCCGTCCTTGGTGCGCTGGACATCGTTCTCGACCCAGGAGAAGCCCAGCCGGGCCGCCTTGTCGATGGCGGGCAGGGTGTTCTCGGGGGCGTAGGCCGAAGCACCCCGGTGCGCGATCACGCCGGGCGGTTCACCCACCTCGCCGGCCCGGGCTTGAGGGGTGGGGATCAGCAGGCCGGCCGTCCCCAGGAGCGCGGTGGTCGTGGCGGCAACAGCGCGCGCGTGCATGCGTACTCCTCGCGTCGAGCGAATACGGACAGCACCAGAGTGACAGCAGGGAGTCATAGGAAGGGGGGCACGCGAGGGCCATGGATTGAATGGAGTTGCCCAAGTCCGCACACCGCTGCCCCACAACTGAGGCAAGGCCGTGTTTCTTTGCCGGAAAATCGTTCGACCATTCCGGTGGGGGTCATACTCTCTGCGTCAACCCTGACCGCTCGAGCGGTCCTGGGACGGGGGCGCATTTCAGATATTCCGGGACGCAAATGGTGAAGGGCAGCCGCGCATGCAAGGCACGGTCGACGGATTCAGCTACGGGGCCGTCACCCCGCTGGTGGCCTATCTGATGGCGTGCCTCGGCGGAGCCCTCGGTCTGCGTTGCACCACCAGAGCCATGCTGGTGGCCCACTCCTGGCGCCCCGCCTGGCTCGCCCTCGGTTCGGCCGCGATCGGCTCCGGCATATGGACCATGCACTTCGTCGCCATGATGGGCTTCTCCGTCAAGGAGACCCCGATCCACTACGACAAGACCATGACGTACGCGAGCCTGGGGCTGGCCATTGTCATGGTGGGGGTCGGGATCTTCATAGTCGGCTACCGCGGCGCGACCGGAGCGGCGCTGTTCACCGGCGGCACGATCACCGGTCTGGGCGTCGCCTCGATGCACTACCTCGGCATGGCTGGCATGCGCCTCAACGGGAACCTCGAGTACAACACGATCACTGTCGCCGCCTCCGTCGTGATAGCGGTCGTGGCCGCCATCGCCGCGCTCTGGGCCGCGGGGCAGGTGCGGGGCTTCTTGTGGAGCGTCGGCGCGAGCCTGGTCATGGGTCTCGCCGTCAGCGGAATGCACTACACCGGCATGGCCGCCCTCAGCGTCCATCTGCACGGCACCGCGGAGACCACCGCAGGAGAGTCGCCCGCGGCCCTGCTCGGCCCCATGCTGATCGGCCCCCTCGCCTTCCTCGTCCTCGCGGGCGTCGTCGTGATGTCCGACCCGCTGATGGTCATGGGCAAACCCGACTGGACCCGCGCCGAGCACAAACCCGGGATCCCCGCCGGTGCCGTCACGTCCCCGGGCCGCCGTCCGCAGCCCCGCTCCGGCCGGCAGCAGGTCCGGCCGCACGGACTCCGCAGCTCCAGCACCCCGCAGAACCGGTGATCCGGACCCGTTGTCGGCGCGGGGTCGTACGGTGGACTGCATGCGGCCCGTTTCCAAGATCGAACGCACGGTGGCGCCCTTCGAGGTCGTCAGCCCCTACCAGCCCAGCGGCGACCAGCCGACGGCCATCGCCGACCTGGCCAAGCGCATCGAGGCCGGTGAGAAGGACGTCGTCCTGCTGGGCGCGACCGGCACCGGCAAGTCCGCCACCACCGCGTGGATGATCGAGAAGCTCCAGCGCCCCACACTCGTGATGGCGCCGAACAAGACGCTGGCCGCCCAGCTGGCCAACGAGTTCCGCGAGCTGCTCCCGAACAACGCCGTCGAGTACTTCGTCTCGTACTACGACTACTACCAGCCTGAGGCGTACGTCCCCCAGTCGGACACCTACATCGAGAAGGACTCCTCGATCAACGAGGAGGTCGAGCGCCTGCGCCACTCCGCGACCAACTCGCTGCTCACCCGCCGCGACGTCGTCGTGGTCGCCTCGGTCTCCTGTATCTACGGCCTCGGTACTCCGCAGGAGTACGTGGACCGCATGGTCCCGCTCAGGGTCGGCGACGAGATCGACCGCGACGAGCTGCTGCGCCGCTTCGTGGACATCCAGTACACGCGCAACGACATGGCCTTCGCCCGCGGCACCTTCCGCGTCCGCGGCGACACCATCGAGATCTTCCCGGTGTACGAGGAGCTCGCCGTCCGCATCGAGATGTTCGGCGACGAGATCGAGGCGCTGTCCACGCTGCACCCGCTCACCGGCGAGATCATCAGTGACGACCAGCAGTTGTACGTGTTCCCGGCCTCCCACTACGTCGCGGGACCGGAGCGCATGGAGCGCGCCGTCAACGACATCGAGAAGGAACTGGGGGAGCGCCTCGCCGAGCTGGAGAAGCAGGGCAAGCTGCTGGAGGCCCAGCGCCTGCGCATGCGGACCACGTACGACATCGAAATGCTCCGCCAGATCGGCTCCTGCTCCGGCGTGGAGAACTACTCGATGCACTTCGACGGCCGCTCGCCCGGCTCCCCGCCGAACACCCTGCTCGACTACTTCCCGGACGACTTTCTGCTCGTCATCGACGAGTCGCACGTCACCGTGCCGCAGATCGGCGCCATGTACGAGGGAGACGCCTCCCGCAAGCGGACCCTCGTCGACCATGGCTTCCGGCTGCCCTCCGCCCTGGACAACCGCCCCCTGAAGTGGGAGGAGTTCCAGGAGCGGATCGGGCAGACCGTGTACCTGTCGGCGACCCCGGGCAACTACGAGCTGTCCCGCGGGGACGGTGTCGTCGAGCAGATCATCCGCCCCACCGGTCTCGTCGACCCGGAGGTCGTGGTCAAGCCCACCGAGGGCCAGATCGACGACCTCGTGCACGAGATCCGCATGCGCACCGAGAAGGACGAACGCGTCCTGGTCACCACGCTCACCAAGAAGATGGCCGAGGACCTCACCGACTACTTCCTGGAGCTCGGCATCCAGGTGCGCTATCTGCACAGCGACGTCGACACCCTGCGCCGTGTCGAGCTGCTGCGCGAGCTGCGCTCCGGCGAGTTCGACGTGCTGGTCGGCATCAACCTGCTCCGTGAGGGCCTCGACCTGCCCGAGGTCTCCCTGGTGGCGATCCTGGACGCCGACAAGGAGGGCTTCCTGCGCTCCGGCACCTCGCTGATCCAGACCATCGGCCGCGCGGCGCGCAACGTCTCCGGGCAGGTCCACATGTACGCCGACAAGATCACCCCGGCGATGGAGCGGGCCATCGAGGAGACCAACCGCCGCCGCGAGAAGCAGGTTGCCTACAACAAGGCGAATGGCATCGACCCGCAGCCGCTGCGGAAGAAGATCAACGACATCGTGGCACAGATCGCCCGCGAGGAGGTCGACACCGAGCAGCTGCTCGGCTCCGGCTACCGCAAGTCGAAGGACGGCAAGGGTGCCAAGGCCCCCGTCCCGTCGCTCGGCGACAAGGCGGCCAAGGCGGCCAAGGGGACCAAGGCCGCCAAGCAGGCCAAGGCCAAGGCCAAGGAGACGGTGCCGACGGACCGCCCCGCGGCCGAACTCGCCGAGCAGATCGAGGAGATGACGGAGCGGATGCGCGCCGCCGCCGCGGACCTGCAGTTCGAGATCGCGGCCCGGCTGCGCGACGAGGTCTCCGAGATGAAGAAGGAGCTGCGCCAGATGCGGGAAGCGGGCCTGGCCTGACCCGCCCGGTCCGTGCCGAATCCCGGCATGTGCGCAGAGTGTTGCAAGACCGACACAAACCACGGGCCGGGGTTCGGCGCTGTCGGTGCCCATGCGTAGGGTGCTGGTCAACCGCGGTTACCGCGGCAACTGGGGAATTCCGAGAGGGGAAGCAGCCGTGACCGTCAACATGACCAAGGGTCAGGCCATCAGCCTGGAGAAGAAGGACGGGGGCACCCTGACCGCGGTCCGCATGGGTCTCGGCTGGCAGGCAGCAGCCCGGCGCGGCCTGTTCGGTTCGCGTACGCGTGAGATCGACCTCGACGCGTCGGCCGTGCTCTTCGCCGAGAAGCAGCCGGTCGACGTCGTCTTCTTCCGCCACCTGGTGAGCGACGACGGCTCCGTGCGCCACACCGGCGACAACCTCGTCGGCGGTGTGGGCCAGGGCGGGGACGACGAGGCCATCCTCGTCGACCTGGCTCGCGTTCCGGTCCACATCGACCAGATCGTGTTCACCGTGAACTCCTTCACGGGACAGACCTTCCAGGAGGTGCAGAACGCGTTCTGCCGCCTGGTCGACGAGACCAACGGGCAGGAGCTCGCCCGCTACACCCTGGCCGGTGGTGGCGCCTACACGGCCCAGATCATGGCGAAGGTGCACCGGGTGGGGCAGGGCTGGTCGATGACCGCCATCGGCTCCCCGGCCAACGGCCGCACCTTCCAGGATCTGATGCCGGCGATCCTGCCGCACCTGTAGGACGGCCCGAGGGACCTGGCGAGCGGCGCACGACAACACGACACAGGGGGACGAAGGCGATGACCGCGGAACTGGTGCGGGGGCAGAACCACCCGCTCTCCCAGGTCCGGCTCGAGATCCGCGTCTCGGCCGGTGCGCCGGTCGTGGCAGGGGCCACGCTCAGCGACGAGAACGGCAAGACGCGCGGCGTCGACTGGGTGGCTCACCCGGGCGCGCCCGCGCTCCCCGGCCTCGAGGTCTCCCGGCAGGCGGCGGCCGACCACCGCCTCGCGGTGGATCTCGCCGCCATGCCGGAGGCCGTGCACCGCGTCAATGTGCTGCTCGCCCTCCCCGCGGGAGCGGGCGGCCCGGCGCGCTTCGGCATGGTTCCCGCCCCCTCCGTCACGGTCACCGGCCTCGACGGCACCGGGATCGCCCGCTTCACCCTCACCGGCCTGGACGCCGAGTCGGCTGTCGTCGCCCTGGAGCTGTACCGCAGGCAGGGCGCCTGGAAAGTGCGCGCCGTCGGTCAGGGGTACGCGGGCGGTCTCGCCGCGCTCTTCGCCGACCAGGGCGTGCCCCAGTCCGCCGATCTGGCGGGCAGTATCCAGGACGCGGTCGCCCGTGGCCTGGCCCGTTCGATACAGGCGCCCGCGCCGCGTGCGACAGACGCCGACCGGTCCCGCCGGGCACCGCTCTCCACGCCCGGCCCCGACCAGACCGGCCCCGCACCGCAGGGCGCCCCCGACCCCGTACCGCCGCCCCCGGCCTCGCCGTACGGCGCGCAGGGTCCGTACGGCGGTCAGGTGCAGGGCGATTCCGGGGCGCCGGATCCCTCCGCCGCCGGTCAGCCGCTCGGCGCCTCGTTCCCCGCGCAGCCCGACACCACCGCCTCGGCGTCGCCCGCGCCGGCAGGCGGCCCGATCGACTACACCCACCCCGGCCGGCGGCACGCGAGCCCGCCTCCGCCTCCGCCGCAGGCACCTCCCGTCCCGCCCGGGGAGCCCGCCGCACCCGTCGCCGGTGACGCGGCCGGCTGGTCCATGGAGGAGCGGCTGTACAACCAGGTCTGGGGCATGTTCGAGGACCTGGCCCGCACCACGGCCGCCTACCGCAGTGCCGTCGACTTCGCCGAATCCCGTATGGAGAAGGAGCTGGACCAGGTCCTGTCGGACCCGCGCAACCGGCTCGGCGCCTCGGGTGACGGCGCGCGCGAGGCCGCCGACGCCAAGCGGAATCAGCTCGTCGAGCAGGCCAGGGCGGTCCTCGACCGCGATCTGGCCCAGCTCACCGCCGAGTCCGAAGTGGTCGAACCCGCGCTCCCGCCCGCCTACGCCGGCTGGGACAACCCCGTCTGGCACGGATATCGCGTGCCGACGGAGTTCCCGATGGCGCTGCGCCTGGGCGACCTCCACCTGCCCGAGAGCGCGCCGCTGCGCATTCCGATGCTGGTCCGGCTGCCGCTGGAGCGGGGTCTGTGGATCGACAGCGGTCCGACGACGGCCCTCGACGGCTCGTTCCTCGACTCCGGCGAGCTGCGGCACCTCGCCATGGAGACGGCGGTGGCGCTCGCGGTCCGGCTGCTCGCCATCCATCCCGTGGGGGAGTTCGGTGTCCATGTGATCGATCCGGCGGGTTCGGGTGCGAGGGCACTGGCTCCGCTGGCACGCAGTGGTCTGCCGGGCGCTCTGCCCGCGACGGGCGCCGCGGGCGTGGCGGATGTCCTCGGCCGTCTCACCCAGCGGGTGGACCTGGTGCAGATGGCACTGCGGGGTGGCGCGGCCGAGTCGTTGCCGCCGGACCTCGACACTGCCCGGCAGTTGCTGATCGTCAACGACTTCCCGCACGGCTTCGACGACCGGGCCGTGAACCAGCTGCGCTATCTCGCCGACGAGGGGCCGTCCGTCGGCGTCCATCTGCTGATGGTCGCCGACCGCGAGGACGCCTCCGCCTACGGCCCGTTGCTCGACCCGCTCTGGCGTTCGCTCATGCGACTCACCCCGGTACCCGACGACCACCTGGCCGACCCCTGGGTCGGGCACGCCTGGACGTACGAACCCTCGCTCGTCCCGCCGGGCAGCGAGGTGCTCCATCACGTGCTCGGACAGGTCTCCGCAGCCCGCGCCAAGTACAGGTAAAGCCACCTGACCAGCGGCTTTGGGTTTTCTTTTACCAAGCACTTTACCTTTCCTTGGTGATTGGGGTACTGTTTTCCGCACGGAGGGGAGTACTCCCTATCTGCTGCGGCGTACCCGTCAATACGGATCGGACCAGATCCCGGGGCGCCGGCCCGTTCCGGGTGGAAGAGACCTCCGGCAGCGACAACGCTGACTGTTTGCCGCTACGTACTGCTACGTACTGCCGGAGGCGCAATGGATGTTTCCGTGACCCTGTGGGTCCTCACCATCGTGGGCCTTGCCGCCCTGATCGCGGTCGACTTCTTCATCGGCCGCAAACCCCATGACGTGTCGGTCAAGGAAGCCGGGATCTGGACCGTCGTCTGGATCGCCCTGGCCGGGCTCTTCGGTCTCGGCGTGCTCGCCTTCGGCGGCGGACAGCCCGCCGGCGAGTTCTTCGCGGGCTTCATCACAGAGAAATCGCTGAGCGTCGACAACCTCTTCGTCTTCGTCCTGATCATGGCGAAGTTCGCGGTGCCCTCGCAGTACCAACAGCGCGTGCTGCTCGTCGGCGTCCTCATAGCCCTGGTCCTGCGGGCCGTGTTCATCGCCGCGGGCGCCGCGATCATCACCAGCTTCTCGTGGGTCTTCTACCTCTTCGGAGCCTTCCTGATCTGGACCGCCTGGAAGCTGATCCGGGAGGCCCGCTCCGACGAGGAGGACGAGGAGTACGAGGAGAACAAGCTGCTCAAGGCCGCCGAGCGCAGGTTCGGCGTGGCCGACCGCTATCACGGCACCCGGCTGTGGATCCAGCAGAGCGGCAAGCGCGTGATGACGCCGATGCTGGTCGTGATGCTCGCGATCGGCACCACGGACGTGCTCTTCGCGCTCGACTCGATCCCCGCGATCTTCGGCCTGACGCAGGACCCGTACATCGTCTTCACCGCCAACGCCTTTGCCCTGATGGGCCTCAGGCAGCTGTACTTCCTCATCGGCGGCCTGCTGAAGAAGCTGGTGCACCTCTCGTACGGCCTGTCCGTCATCCTCGGCTTCATCGGCGTGAAACTGGTGCTGCACGCGCTGCACGAGTCCGGGGTGCACGTCCCGGAGATCAGCATCCCGGTCTCGCTCGGCGTGATCTGCGCGGTCCTGGTCGTCACCACTGTCACCAGCCTGCTGGCGTCCCGGAAGCAGGCGGCGCTCGACGCGGCGCAGACGCGCGGCGAAGGCGCTCCGAAGGACAGCGTCGACGCCTGACCGTTCCGGTCGTAGGAACAACCGTCCTTGGGAGCGGTGCGAGGCCGATTGCCGACCACCGCTCCCGATGCTTCGTTGGGGGGCACAGCGTGTCCCCGGCCGGGGACACCTGCGGCCAGGGGAGGCACCCATGAAGTTCGTCCAGATCATCGACTTCGAGACCGACCGCATCGACGAGATGCGAGCCCTCTCCGAGGACGTGGACAAGCGCTTCGCGGGCCGCGAGAGCAGCCCGGCGCGCCGTCTGGTCCTCGCGGACAGGAACCAGCCGGGCCGCTATCTCGCGGTGATCGAGTTCGACTCCCACGAGGAGGCCATGCGCAACAGTGCTGACCCCGCGACCAGTGAATTCGCCGAGCAGATGGCCGCCCTGTGCACCCGGCCGCCGTCCTTCACCGACTGCGACGTCGTGGACATGAGCGACTTCGAGTGACCCCCAGACCCGAAGCGCCGGGGGGTCCGTGCCGCGCCGGCGCCGGGCCTCCGGAACCGGAAAGGACCGGAATGCGAAGCCCGTACGCCTCTGCCACCATCGCTGCATGATCACTCGGCTCAGGTCGCTCACCCCGCAGTGGACGTTCCTCGTGCCGGTGCTCGCGGTCGTCCTGCTCCTCTTCACCTGGGGACGTAGTCTCCCCGGCGCGGTCGTCGCGTTCGTGACCGTGGTGCTCGCCGGTTCCGTCCTGGCCGCCGTGCACCACGCCGAGGTGGTGGCCCACCGGGTCGGCGAGCCGTTCGGTTCCCTGGTCCTCGCCATCGCCGTCACGGTCATCGAGGTCGCCCTGATCGTCACCCTCATGGTCGACGGCGGCGCCAAGAGCGCGACGCTGGCCCGGGACACGGTCTTCGCGGCCGTGATGATCACCTGTAACGGCATCGTCGGCCTGAGCCTTCTCCTCGCCTCCCTTCGCCACGGCACCGCGGTCTTCAACCCCGAGGGAACCGGCGCCGCCCTCGCCACGGTGGCCACCCTGGCCACACTCAGTCTGGTCCTGCCGACCTTCACCACCAGCAAGCCCGGCCCCGAGTTCTCCGGTGTGCAGCTCACCTTCGCCGCGCTGTCCTCACTGATCCTGTACGGCCTGTTCGTGGCGACCCAGACCGTCCGGCACCGCGACTACTTCCTGCCCATCACCCGGCAGGGCGAGGTGATCACCGAGGAGGACCACGCCGAGGCACCGTCCACGCGCGCCGCCTGGACCAGCCTCGGCCTGCTGGGCCTCGCCCTGGTCGGCGTGGTCGGCCTCGCCAAGGGCGTCTCGCCCACCATCGAGTCGGGCGTACAGGCCGCCGGTCTCAACCAGGCGGTCGTCGGTGTGGTCATCGCCTTGCTGGTGCTGCTTCCCGAGACGCTCGCCGCGGCGCGTTCCGCTCGCCGCGACCGGGTGCAGACCAGCCTCAACCTCGCGCTCGGCTCGGCGATGGCCAGCATCGGCCTGACCATCCCCGCGGTCGCCCTCGCCTCCGTCTGGCTCTCCGGGCCGCTGATCCTCGGCCTCAACGCCACCGGCATGCTGCTGCTCGCCCTGACCGTCGTGGTGAGCTCCCTGACGGTCGTACCGGGGCGTGCCACGCCGCTCCAGGGCGGCGTGCACCTGGTGCTGTTCGCCGCCTATCTGGAACTGGCCGTCAACCCGTAGCGGGCAGCGTCCGCGGATCGCCGCGTGCCCCGGTCACCCGGTGGCGTGCTCGACCGCCATCACCGGTGCCGGCCGGGTCTCCGGCAGCAGGGCGAAGCACCCGAGACTGAGCAGGGCGATCCCCGTCAGATACGCGCCCACTCCCCAGGGGACGCGTCCTCCGTGCTCCGCCAGCGCGGTCGCCACGATCGGAGTGAGGGCGCCGCCCAGCACCCCGCCGAGGTTGTAGCCCACCGCGGCTCCGGTGCAGCGCACGCGCGGCTCGTACAGCTCCGGCAGATAGGCGGCGATCACCGAGAACATGGTGATGAACGCGATCAGTGCCCCCAGGAAGCCGAGGAACATCAGCAGCGGCTCGGCCGTCCCCAGCAGCGCGACCATCGGGAACATCCACAGGGCGGTGGCCGTGCACCCCGCCAGGCACAGCGGGCGCCGCCCGTAGCGGTCGCCGAGCAGCGCCATCAGGGGAGTGAGGGCCCCCTTCACGACGACGGCGGCCATGATGCAGGTCAGCATGACCGTACGGCTCACCCCCAGTCGCTCGGTCGCGTACGCCAGGGACCAGGTCGTCACCGTGTAGAACACCGCGTACCCGACCGCGAGCGCCCCGGCCGTCAGCAGGACCAGTCGCCAGTGGTGCCGTACGACCTTGGCGAGCGGCACGCGCGCGTGGTCCTCGATCTCGAGGAACCGCGGACTCTCGGCGAGCGACGAGCGCAGCCACAGTCCGGCCACCGCCAGCGCTCCGGCCGCCCAGAACGGCACCCGCCATCCCCACCGCGCGAACTCCGTGTCGGACAGCGTCGCCGACAGCACCAGCATCACGCCGTTGGCGAGCACGAACCCCACGGCGGGCCCGACCTGCGGGAAGCTCGACCACAGGGCGCGCCGATGGGCGGGTGCGTGTTCCGAGGTCAGCAGTACCGCGCCGCCCCACTCCCCGCCCAGCCCCAGCCCTTGGAGAAAGCGCAGGACGAGCAGCAGCAGGGGAGCGGCGACGCCGATCGAGCCGTACGTCGGCACACACCCGACCGCGACCGTCGAGGCGCCGGTCAGCAACAGCGAGGCGACCAGGACCGGCCGCCGTCCGCGCCGGTCCCCGATGTGCCCGAACAGCACCGAGCCCAGCGGCCGGGCCACGAACCCCACACCGAACGTCCCGAAGGCCGCCAGCGTCCCCGCCACCGGTGAGAACGTCGGGAAGAACAGCGGCCCCAGGACGAGGGCCGCTGCCGTCCCGTAGACGAAGAAGTCGTAGAACTCGATCGCGGTCCCGGCCAGGGAGGCGGCCGCCAGCCGGAGCATGGAGGGGGCCCTTACGGTGCGTACATCGTGCATGCCGCGTCAACTACCCACGGTGAACATGGGTTACGGGGGCGTGCGGAGGTGAGGCACGGGTCACCCGGCGCTTCAGTAGGTGACGGTGATGCGCCGCGCGGGGCCGTCGACCCGGACCGCGCCACCGTAGGGGATGACGAGCTGGGGATCCGTGTGGCCGAGGTCCACGTCGAAGACGGTCGGCATGTCGGGCGCGTACGTCTCCACCGCGCGCTGTACGGCCTCACGCTGCTCCGTCGCGTAACGCTTCGCCTCCTCGGGGCTGCTGGGCCGCTCGAAGGACCAGGTCTTGGCGCGGCCCATGAGCAGCGCCGAGAATCGCCGCAGCAGGCCGCGCTCGCCCATGTTGCGCAGGATGCGGAAGACCTCCGTGGCGCTCGGCAGTTCCTCCGAGGTCTCCAGGAACAGCACGCCGCCGTCGTACACCGCCGGGTCGCGGGCGATCTCGCGGTCGGCCATCAGCAGCCAGGAGAGGATCTCCAGGTTGCCACCCCAGCCGCGGCCCTGCACCACGCGGTCGGCGTTGTGCCAGATCCATCCCGAGCCGGGCCGGGTCGCCGGTTCCGCCCCGAAGGTCGCCGGGTCGGCCCAGTCGCGGTTGACGTCGTTCCAGCACTGCGCGGGCCGCAGCTCGTAGGGGCCGGAGGTGAACAGCGCGGCGCGCAACGAGTCGGCGGTCTGGGGGTGCATGGCGCCGGGCCGGCCCAGCTCGCACATCACGGTCGCGCCGTGATAGCCGACGACGCCGGTGTTGTACAGGAACGCCAGCAGGTTGGTGTTGTCGCTCATCCCGAAGAACGGCTTGGGGTTGGCCCGGATCAACTCCCGGTCCAGCAGCGGCAGCACGGTGATCTGATCGTCGCCGCCGATCGACGCGATGACCGCCTTGACGTCGGGGTCGGCGAAGGCCGCGTGGATGTCGTCGGCCCGTTCCCGGGGTGTCGCGCCCATCCTGCGTGTCGTCGGGTACTCGACGGGCTCCAGGCCGAACTCCTCACGCAGCCGCTTCAGTCCCAGCTCGTAGGGGTGCGGAAATAGCTCGGGCAGGCCCCGGGAGGGCGAGAGGACGGCTATGCGGTCGCCGGGTGCGGGTTTGGGCGGATACGAGGGCGTGATCATGCTGGGAGGTTATGGCCTCTCGCCCCGGGGTTTCACCGTGATAAACCGGGTCCGAGCCGCGGTCCCCGAGGGACCGTCCCCGAAACGGACCGGAGGAACCGTGCCCCGCACCCTGGCCAACGCCCCGATCATGATCCTCAACGGGCCCAACCTCAATCTGCTAGGCCGGCGCCAACCGGAGATCTACGGCAGGGACACGCTCGCCGACATCGAGGCGATGTGCGCCGCGGCCGCGGCCGCGCACGGCGGCACGGTCGACTTCCGGCAGTCCAACCACGAGGGTGAGTTGGTGGACTGGATCCACGAGGCACGGCTCAACCACTGCGGGATCGTCATCAACCCCGGTGCCTACTCGCACACGTCGGTCGCGATTCTGGACGCACTCAACGCCTGCGACGGCATGCCGGTCCTCGAGGTCCACATCTCCAACATCCACAAGCGCGAGTCGTTCCGGCACCACTCCTACGTCTCCCTGCGTGCCGACGGTGTCATCGCGGGATGCGGCGTACAGGGCTATGTGTTCGGTGTGGAGCGGGTGGCCGCGCTGGTGGGGGCCGTACGGGCCGGCGCGTAGCGCTCGACGGGCCGGGGCGCCTACAGGCGCCCCGCCTCCACGATCCGCCGCAGGAAGTGCCTCGTGCGCTCCTGCCGTGGGTCGCCGAAGACCTGTTCGGCGGTTCCGCGCTCCACCACGACACCTCCGTCCAAAAAGCAGACCTGGTCGGCGACGTCCCGGGCGAAGCCCATCTCGTGCGTCGCCAGCACCATGGTCATGCCGTCGTCCTTCAGATCGCGGACCACGGTGAGGACCTCGCCCACCAGCTCGGGGTCGAGAGCCGCGGTGATCTCGTCGAGCAGCAGCAGCCGGGGACGTACAGCCAGAGCACGGACGATCGCCACGCGCTGCTGCTGGCCGCCGCTCAGCCGGTCCGGGTAGGCGGTGGCCTTGTCACCGAGCCCGAGCCGCTCCAGGAGCTCCCTGGCACGCCCCTCCGCCTCGTCACGGGACATGCCGTGCACCCGGCGCGGGGCGAGCGTGATGTTCTCCAGTACGTTCATGTGCGGAAAGAGGTTGTACGCCTGGAAGACCACGCCGATACGGCGGCGTACTGCGTCCTGGTCGACACGCGGGTCGGTGATCTCTTCGCCGTCCAGCCAGATCGCGCCGTCGTCGATCTCCTCCAGGAGATTGGCGCAGCGCAGCAGCGTGGACTTGCCGGAGCCGGACGCGCCGATCAGCGCGGTCACCGTGTGCGGGGCGACCTCCAGGGTGACGTCCCGCAGTACGACCGAATCGCCGAAGGTCTTGCGGACGGACTCCATCCGCAGCACGGGGGAGCCGCCGGGGAGACCGGGGGCGTCGCTCATATCGATCCTCCCTGGGCACGTTGCCGGTCCATCCTGGCCGTCACCCAGTCGGTGAAGCGGGTCATCGGGATGGTCAGCGCCACGAAGACCAGTCCCGCGACGATGTACGGCGTGTAGTTGAGGCTGCGGCCCACGATGATGTCCGCGGCCCGTACGGCGTCGATCGCGCCGCCGATCGACACGAGCCCGGTGTCCTTCTGCAGCGACACCAGGTCGTTGAGCAGCGGTGGCACCTGGCGGCGCACCGCCTGGGGCAGGACCACGTGGCGCAGGGCCTGCCGGTTGGTGAGGCCGAGCGAGCGCGCGGCGGCCCGCTGTGAGGGGTGCACCGACTCGATTCCGGCGCGGAACACCTCGGCCACGTACGCCGAGTACGTCAGCGTCAGCGCCGTGCCGCCGAGCAGCACCGGGTCGACCGTGACGCCCTGGAGCCGCAGCGCCGGGACACCCAGTACCACGATCATCAGATTGATGATCAGAGGCAGACCGCGGAAGAAGTCGGTGTACGCGGCCGCGAGCACCCGCAGCGGGACGAAGACCGGCCCGCGGAGCGTGCGCGCGACGGCGATCAGCATGCCGAGGACCAGTACGGCGGCACCGCAGACGAGCAGGAGACGGACGTTCAGCCACAGCCCTTCCGCGACCTTGGGGAACGCCTCGCGCGCGTACTGCCCGTTGAAGAACGTCTCCTCGGTGCGCGGCCAGCCGGGCGCGTTGACGACGACCAGATAAAGGACGGCAGCCGTGACCAGGGTCGAGAGCGCGGCGATCGCCGTGGCGCGACGGGCCCGGGTGCGCCTGTAGCGCTCGCGGTCCAGCCGGCGCTGCGACGGGACGTAGCCGTCACCCGTGCCGCCCTCGGCGCCCTCGGCCATGTCGCCGTTGTCGTCCGCATCCTCCCGGCCGGACTCGTCCTTGGTGACCGTCACTTGAGCACCGGGGCGTCGACGGCGTCGGAGAGCCACTGCTTCTCGATCTTCGCCAGGGTGCCGTCCTCGCGCAGGGCGTCGACGGCGCCGGTCACGCACGAGGTGAGCGCGCTGCCCTTGTCGAGCACGAGCCCGAACTGCTCGGGGGTGCCGCCCCGGTTCTCGAACTGGCCGACGATCCTGGCGCTCGTCACTTCGGCCGCCGTGATGTAGAAGGCGGTCGGCAGGTCGGTGACGATCGCGTCGACCTGACCGTTCTTCAGCGCGGACTTCGCCTGGTCGTTCTTGGCGTACACGGCCGCCTGCCGCTCGGGCTTCACCACGTCGTCGATGTAGTCGAGGCTGGTGGTGCCCACCTGGGCGCCCAGCTTGAGGCCCTTCAGCTCGGCAATGCTCGTCGCCTTCGCGGCCTTGGAGCCCTTGAGCGCGATGACCGCCTGGCGCACGTCGTAGTAGCCGGACGAGAAGTCCACGGCCTTCTTGCGCTCGGCGCTGATCGACACCTGGTTGACGTCGAAGTCGAAGGTCTTCTCCCCTGGCGCGAAGGCCTTGTTGAACGGAACGCTCTGCCACACGACGGCGCTCCGGTCGTAGCCGAGCTGCTTTGCCACGGCGTACGCGACCGCCGACTCGAAGCCCTTGCCGTTGGCGGGCTTGTCGTCCTTGAACCAGGGCTCGTACGCCGGCTCGTCGGTGGCGATCGTCAGCCTGTTCGACGTCTTCGTGGCCAACTTGCCCTTGACGCACGTCTTTCCGGCCGCTCCGGACGGAGTGGCGGAGGTCTTCTCCTCCGGCTGCGGTGCGCAGCCGACAGCTGTGGCGAGCAGGGCTATGGCAGCGGCGGCGACGGCGCGACGGGGCGCGCGAGGGGCGGGATGCATGGCCGGAGAGTGGCAGCGAATGCCGCGTTTGTCGAGGTCACGACGGTAACTGTCCGCATGGTGGGAACGGGTGTTGCAGTCGTGTGAACGTTCCTCGAAAGCGCCGTGTGCGCCCTTCCCGGGCCTGGGCCGCCGGCCGAGGGCGGGGATCGGAAGACCGGCGGCCCATTCCGCTCAGGAGCCGTCATCCTGTGCGGGGCTGGTTCCAGTTGACCGCGCGACCACGGGCCCCGGGAGCGAGCGCGGGTCACTGGCGCGTGCGAAAACTTCACACGGGGCGCGCGCACGGTCTCGCGCGAGGCGTGCGCCTTCGCTTTCACGCCCCGCGCAACCGGCCCCTTGTTCATGCCCCTGCGCGCCAACGCCTTCTGCATCCGCCCCCGCAGCACCGGACGTTCATGATCCAGCCGCCCCACCGCGAAGCCCCCGTGTGGCCCTCGGTCCCAGGGGCCACACCCACCGGCCGCGCTCGCCGCCGCTGCCCGCGGCACCCGCCTGCCCCGGCCGGGACTCGCGCGTACTCGCTAGACACCCGCGCGAGTGCACACCCGGCAGATTCGTGAGCGCGTCGGCCAGAGATGTGTCGGTGCGG
>NZ_JBHYKH010000118.1:16501-20254 GCF_042741275.1 Streptomyces sp. NPDC058964 | reverse complement strand
ACCGAAGGGAAGCGCCCGGAGGAAAGCCCGAGAGGGTGAGTACAAAGGAAGCGACCGTTCCTTGAGAACTCAACAGCGTGCCAAAAGTCAACGCCAGATATGTTGATACCCCGTCTCCGGTCGTCATGATCGGGGCGAGGTTCCTTTGAAATAACACAGCGAGGACGCTGTGTGCGAGGGGATTATTCCTCCTCTCGCACCGCTCTCGTGGTGTTCATCCCGATTACGGGAAAACATTCACGGAGAGTTTGATCCTGGCTCAGGACGAACGCTGGCGGCGTGCTTAACACATGCAAGTCGAACGATGAAGCCCTTCGGGGTGGATTAGTGGCGAACGGGTGAGTAACACGTGGGCAATCTGCCCTGCACTCTGGGACAAGCCCTGGAAACGGGGTCTAATACCGGATAACACCCTCGTAGGCATCTGCGAGGGTTAAAAGCTCCGGCGGTGCAGGATGAGCCCGCGGCCTATCAGCTTGTTGGTGAGGTAACGGCTCACCAAGGCGACGACGGGTAGCCGGCCTGAGAGGGCGACCGGCCACACTGGGACTGAGACACGGCCCAGACTCCTACGGGAGGCAGCAGTGGGGAATATTGCACAATGGGCGAAAGCCTGATGCAGCGACGCCGCGTGAGGGATGACGGCCTTCGGGTTGTAAACCTCTTTCAGCAGGGAAGAAGCGAAAGTGACGGTACCTGCAGAAGAAGCGCCGGCTAACTACGTGCCAGCAGCCGCGGTAATACGTAGGGCGCAAGCGTTGTCCGGAATTATTGGGCGTAAAGAGCTCGTAGGCGGCTTGTCACGTCGATTGTGAAAGCCCGAGGCTTAACCTCGGGTCTGCAGTCGATACGGGCTAGCTAGAGTGTGGTAGGGGAGATCGGAATTCCTGGTGTAGCGGTGAAATGCGCAGATATCAGGAGGAACACCGGTGGCGAAGGCGGATCTCTGGGCCATTACTGACGCTGAGGAGCGAAAGCGTGGGGAGCGAACAGGATTAGATACCCTGGTAGTCCACGCCGTAAACGGTGGGAACTAGGTGTTGGCGACATTCCACGTCGTCGGTGCCGCAGCTAACGCATTAAGTTCCCCGCCTGGGGAGTACGGCCGCAAGGCTAAAACTCAAAGGAATTGACGGGGGCCCGCACAAGCGGCGGAGCATGTGGCTTAATTCGACGCAACGCGAAGAACCTTACCAAGGCTTGACATACACCGGAAAACCCTGGAGACAGGGTCCCCCTTGTGGTCGGTGTACAGGTGGTGCATGGCTGTCGTCAGCTCGTGTCGTGAGATGTTGGGTTAAGTCCCGCAACGAGCGCAACCCTTGTTCTGTGTTGCCAGCATGCCCTTCGGGGTGATGGGGACTCACAGGAGACCGCCGGGGTCAACTCGGAGGAAGGTGGGGACGACGTCAAGTCATCATGCCCCTTATGTCTTGGGCTGCACACGTGCTACAATGGCCGGTACAATGAGCTGCGATACCGTGAGGTGGAGCGAATCTCAAAAAGCCGGTCTCAGTTCGGATTGGGGTCTGCAACTCGACCCCATGAAGTCGGAGTCGCTAGTAATCGCAGATCAGCATTGCTGCGGTGAATACGTTCCCGGGCCTTGTACACACCGCCCGTCACGTCACGAAAGTCGGTAACACCCGAAGCCGGTGGCCCAACCCCTTGTGGGAGGGAGCTGTCGAAGGTGGGACTGGCGATTGGGACGAAGTCGTAACAAGGTAGCCGTACCGGAAGGTGCGGCTGGATCACCTCCTTTCTAAGGAGCACTTCTCACCAACTCCGGTTGGTCAGAGGCCAGTACATCGGCGAACGTCTGATGCTGGTTGCTCATGGGTGGAACGTTGACTACTCGGCACACTCGGTCTGCTTCTCTTCCTAGTACTGCTTCGGCGTGGAACGGATGAAGGAGGGTCGGGGTGTCGGGCACGCTGTTGGGTGTCTGAGGGAATGAACTTCCTCAGTCGCCGGCCCCAGTGAACTCACTGTTTTGCAGTGGGGTGATGGGTGGCTGGTCGTTGTTTGAGAACTGCACAGTGGACGCGAGCATCTGTGGCCAAGTTTTTAAGGGCGCACGGTGGATGCCTTGGCACCAGGAACCGATGAAGGACGTGGGAGGCCGCGATAGTCCCCGGGGAGTCGTCAACCAGGCTTTGATCCGGGGGTTTCCGAATGGGGAAACCCGGCAGTCGTCATGGGCTGTCACCCACTGCTGAACACATAGGCAGTGTGGAGGGAACGAGGGGAAGTGAAACATCTCAGTACCCTCAGGAAGAGAAAACAACCGTGATTCCGGGAGTAGTGGCGAGCGAAACCGGATGAGGCCAAACCGTATGCGTGTGAGACCCGGCAGGGGTTGCGCATGCGGGGTTGTGGGATTTCTCTTGACCAGTCTGCCGGCTGGTCGGCGAGTCAGAAACCGTATGGATAGGCGAAGGGCATGCGAAAGGCCCGGCGTAGAGGGTAAGACCCCCGTAGCTGAAATCTGTACGGCTCGCTTGAGAAACACCCAAGTAGCACGGGGCCCGAGAAATCCCGTGTGAATCTGGCGGGACCACCCGCTAAGCCTAAATATTCCCTGGTGACCGATAGCGGATAGTACCGTGAGGGAATGGTGAAAAGTACCCCGGGAGGGGAGTGAAATAGTACCTGAAACCGTGTGCCTACAAGCCGTGGGAGCGTCGGAATGTGCTTGCACATTCTCGTGACTGCGTGCCTTTTGAAGAATGAGCCTGCGAGTTTGCGGTGTGTTGCGAGGTTAACCCGTGTGGGGAAGCCGTAGCGAAAGCGAGTCCGAATAGGGCGTTTCAGTAGCACGCTCAAGACCCGAAGCGGAGTGATCTAGCCATGGGCAGGTTGAAGCGGAGGTAAGACTTCGTGGAGGACCGAACCCACCAGGGTTGAAAACCTGGGGGATGACCTGTGGTTAGGGGTGAAAGGCCAATCAAACTCCGTGATAGCTGGTTCTCCCCGAAATGCATTTAGGTGCAGCGTCGTGTGTTTCTTGCCGGAGGTAGAGCACTGGATAGGCGATGGGCCCTACCGGGTTACTGACCTTAGCCAAACTCCGAATGCCGGTAAGTGAGAGCGCGGCAGTGAGACTGTGGGGGATAAGCTCCATGGTCGAGAGGGAAACAGCCCAGAGCATCGACTAAGGCCCCTAAGCGTACGCTAAGTGGGAAAGGATGTGGAGTCGCACAGACAACCAGGAGGTTGGCTTAGAAGCAGCCACCCTTGAAAGAGTGCGTAATAGCTCACTGGTCTAGTGATTCCGCGCCGACAATGTAGCGGGGCTCAAGCGTACCGCCGAAGTCGTGTCATTGCAGCATATAGCCCCAACGGGTGCTGTGATGGGTAGGGGAGCGTCGTCTGCCGGGTGAAGCAGCACCGGAAGGTAGTTGTGGACGGTTGACGAGTGAGAATGCAGGCATGAGTAGCGATACAAACGTGAGAAACGTTTGCGCCGATTGACTAAGGGTTCCTGGGTCAAGCTGATCTGCCCAGGGTAAGTCGGGACCTAAGGCGAGGCCGACAGGCGTAGTCGATGGATAACCGGTTGATATTCCGGTACCCGCTGTGAAGCGTCAAACATCGAGCATCGTGATGCTAAGGCCGTGAAGCCGCCCCGGAGCCTTCGGGCAAAGGGGAGTGGTGGAGCCGCCGGACCAAGCGGTTAGTAGGTGAGTGATGGGGTGACGCAGGAAGGTAGTCCATCCCGGGCGGTGGTTGTCCCGGGGTAAGGGTGTAGGC
>NZ_JBHYKH010000118.1:0-16402 GCF_042741275.1 Streptomyces sp. NPDC058964 | reverse complement strand
GAGCCGCCGGACCAAGCGGTTAGTAGGTGAGTGATGGGGTGACGCAGGAAGGTAGTCCATCCCGGGCGGTGGTTGTCCCGGGGTAAGGGTGTAGGACGGTGTGTAGGCAAATCCGCGCACCTTGTGTCTGAGACCTGATGCCGAGCCGATTGTGGCGAAGTGGATGATCCTATGCTGTCGAGAAAAGCCTCTAGCGAGTTTCATGGCGGCCCGTACCCTAAACCGACTCAGGTGGTCAGGTAGAGAATACCGAGGCGTTCGGGTGAACTATGGTTAAGGAACTCGGCAAAATGCCCCCGTAACTTCGGGAGAAGGGGGGCCACGCTTGGTGATCGGATTTACTCCGTGAGCTGGGGGTGGCCGCAGAGACCAGCGAGAAGCGACTGTTTACTAAAAACACAGGTCCGTGCGAAGCCGTAAGGCGATGTATACGGACTGACGCCTGCCCGGTGCTGGAACGTTAAGGGGACCGGTTAGCTCACTTTCGGGTGGGCGAAGCTGAGAACTTAAGCGCCAGTAAACGGCGGTGGTAACTATAACCATCCTAAGGTAGCGAAATTCCTTGTCGGGTAAGTTCCGACCTGCACGAATGGCGTAACGACTTCTCGACTGTCTCAACCATAGGCCCGGTGAAATTGCACTA
Source organism: Streptomyces sp. NPDC058964 (assembly GCF_042741275.1). Taxonomy (NCBI): domain Bacteria; kingdom Bacillati; phylum Actinomycetota; class Actinomycetes; order Kitasatosporales; family Streptomycetaceae; genus Streptomyces; species Streptomyces sp. NPDC058964. Next base: position 15,759 of record NZ_JBHYKH010000118.1, on the reverse strand, counting down.
CGAGTAAAGATGCTCGTTTCGCGCAGCAGGACGGAAAGACCCCGGGACCTTTACTACAGTTTGATATTGGTGTTCGGTTCGGCTTGTGTAGGATAGCTGGGAGACTGTGAAAGCCATACGCCAGTATGGTGGGAGTCGTCGTTGAAATACCAGTCTGGTCGTGCTGGATGTCTAACCTGGGTCCGTGATCCGGATCAGGGACAGTGTCTGATGGGTAGTTTAACTGGGGCGGTTGCCTCCTAAAGAGTAACGGAGGCGCCCAAAGGTTCCCTCAGCCTGGTTGGCAATCAGGTGTTGAGTGTAAGTGCACAAGGGAGCTTGACTGTGAGACCGACGGGTCGAGCAGGGACGAAAGTCGGGACTAGTGATCCGGCGGTGGCTTGTGGAAGCGCCGTCGCTCAACGGATAAAAGGTACCCCGGGGATAACAGGCTGATCTTCCCCAAGAGTCCATATCGACGGGATGGTTTGGCACCTCGATGTCGGCTCGTCGCATCCTGGGGCTGGAGTCGGTCCCAAGGGTTGGGCTGTTCGCCCATTAAAGCGGTACGCGAGCTGGGTTTAGAACGTCGTGAGACAGTTCGGTCCCTATCCGCTGTGCGCGTAGGAGTCTTGAGAAGGGCTGTCCCTAGTACGAGAGGACCGGGACGGACGAACCTCTGGTGTGCCAGTTGTTCTGCCAAGGGCATGGCTGGTTGGCTACGTTCGGGAGGGATAACCGCTGAAAGCATCTAAGCGGGAAGCCTGCTTCGAGATGAGGACTCCCACCCACTTGATGGGGTAAGGCTCCCAGTAGACGACTGGGTTGATAGGCCGGATATGGAAGCCAGGTAACTGGTGGAGTTGACCGGTACTAATAGGCCGAGGGCTTGTCCTCAGTTGCTCGCGTCCACTGTGTTGGTTCTGAAACCACGAACAGCCAACGGTTGTTGATTGTTTCATAGTGTTTCGGTGGTCATAGCGTGAGGGAAACGCCCGGTTACATTCCGAACCCGGAAGCTAAGCCTCACAGCGCCGATGGTACTGCAGGGGGGACCCTGTGGGAGAGTAGGACGCCGCCGAACAAATTTTGAGGAAACCCCCGCACCTTTCGGTGCGGGGGTTTTCTGCGTTATGCCCGGCATATATCAGGTGAGGCGTCCGGCGCGCGGGTACTAGCGTGGGCCCATGAGCAGTTTGATCAGCGACGATTACGTGATCCGGGCGATACGGGGCGACGAGTGGGAGGCCGTCAAGCGGCTGCGGCTCGACGCGTTGCGGGACCCCGTGGCACACCTTGCGTTCCTGGAGACGTACGAGAAGGCCGTGACCGAGTCGGACTCCTTCTGGCAGGAGCGGGCCGAACGGTCCGGTGAAGGGGCCGACGGCGCTCGGCAGTTCATCGCCCAGATGCCGGACGGGACGTGGGTCGGCTCGGTGACCGTGCTCGTCGAGGAGGCGGGGTCCACCGACTGGGCCGGCTTCGAGGTCGACCGGAAGCAGGGGCATGTCGTCGGGGTGTTCGTGCGTCCCGAGCACCGGGGGATCGGGCTGACGGAGGCGTTGTTCGAGGCCGGCCTGGAGTGGGCCTGGGGGTTCGGGGCCGAGCGGGTGCGGCTGATCGTGCACCAGGACAACGGGCGGGCCCAGGGCTTCTACCGCAAGGTGGGGTTCACGCCGAGCGGTGTCACCGTGCCGTTGGCCCAGGCGTCCGGAGAGTCCGAGCTGGAGTTCGTGTTCGAACGGCCGTAACGGGATCCTTCAGACCGGCAGTTCGTGGTGCGGCCAGCGGGCGCGGCCCTGTTCACGGGAGCGCAGCAGGGCCAGGGTCGGCAGGCCGCGGTCCGCTCCGGTGGCCAGCAGGTCGGGGAGCTGGGGCAGCGGAGCCACCGCCGCGATGTCGTCGAGGACGAGGGTCAGTGGTGGGTCGAGCCGACCGGAGGATGACCGTTCGGCCATGCGCCGGCCGTGCTCGACCACGTTTGAGACGAGTGCCGTCAGTAGGGGCATCGCACCGGGGTCGGTCCGGGGGTCCTCGATGGATTCACCCACCACATAAAGCGTGCCCCCTTCGTTGACGAAGGAATCCAAGGCGAGCGCATCAGTTCGGTTCGGAGTGCAAGCTTCTCGGATGTTGACCATGGAGAGGGCGGCGAGGGCGCGGTTCGCCAACTCCTGGGCGATGTCGCGACGTTCGGGGTGGGAGGTGAGGGCGGCTTCGAGTTCGCCGGCGGCGCCGGGCGCCGCCTTGGGATTCGTGCGGAGGGTCCGTACGGCGTCCTGGATCTGGGCGCCCTGGGTCCAGCGGTGGACGTGGCGGATGGTGCGTCCGTCGATGGCGGCGGCGTGCAGATAGCTCCGCAGGAGGATTTCGGCTGTGTCGGCCATGGCCTGGTCGACCTTGGCCGTCGGTCTGACCGGGGCCAGGAGGGTCGCGGCTCGTTGTGTCGCCGTCTGCTTGTTCTCGCAGCCTGCCGTGGGGGACCAGTGGAGGCGGGCCGGGGTGTCGCAGCGATGGGTGGGGTCGTAGAGGAGGACGGGGCCGAGCTTGGCTCTCGCGTCCTTGGTCTCCGACCAGAGGCCCGGGTTCGACGTGACGACGAGAGCGGGGCCTTCCGCGTCTCTCACGGCCTGGGTCGCGGCCGTCTGCCGGGTGGCGGGGGGCGCGTAGAGCACCGCGCCCTCGGGACGGTTCGTCTCCCAGGCGCCCACGCGTTTGCCGTTGGCCGGGAGGTCGGGCGACTCCCCGGGCTCGGCCTCCGTACGGGGGGCCGGGACTTCATGGGCCGCAGCGGTCGTCGGCATGTCGTACGCCGGAGCGGGCGCCGGATCTTCCGCGGCGGGTGCGGTGGCCGCGGCGGCCCTCGCCTTCGCCGCCCCCTTCTCGAAGCTCCGTCTGACCTTCCCGGCCTTCCAGCGCGCCAGCGTTCCCATCACGAACACGGTGAGCACGAACAGCACCATCAGCTGCCCGATGAGGAGCCCCCAGAACAGGCCGTACCCGGAGAGCTCCTTCGCCGGCGTCCCGGGCCAGGCTCCCGTGAGGTCGTGCGGCCGGCCGATGAGGTGCCGCATCGCCAGGGGCGTACGGGTGAACGTGACCCCGGACGGCCACGAGCCCCGGGCGAACCAGCCGGCCAGTCCCGTCGCCGTCCACACCAGCAGGGTCATGCCCAGGAGGAAGGCGAGTATGCCGATCAGCAGTCCGTCGGGAATACCGCCCTGGTTCTCCCGCCGGGGGTCTCGGCGATCGTCGGGTCTCACGGTGTTCCTCCCTACGCCACCGTCGATTCGGAATCGCCGAGGTGCTGTTCCACGAAGGCCGCGGCCCGCTCCTCCGCCTCCAGCTCGGCCGCGCGCAGCGCGTCGTCGGTCTCCAGGTCCCTGGACGACTCGGTCATCGCGCGGTCGGTGAAGACCAGCGGGCGTTCCGTCTCCGTCACCAGGTGCTTGACCACCTGGACGTTGCCGTTGACGTCCCACACCGCGATGCCGGGGGTGAGGGCGGGGATGATCTCCACCGCCCACCTTGGCAGGCCCAGCACACGGCCCGTCGCCCGTGCCTCGTCCGCCTTCTGGGCGTAGACGGTCCGGGTCGACGCCATCTTCAGGATCGCGGCGGCCTCCTTCGCCGCGGCGCCGTCCACGACGTCCGACAGGTGGTGGACGACCGCGACGAAGGACAGACCGAGCCGGCGTCCGAACTTCAGCAGTCGCTGGAACAGCTGTGCCACGAAGGGGCTGTTGATGATGTGCCAGGCCTCCTCGACCAGGAAGATGCGCTTCTTCCGGTCGGGGCGGATCCAGGTGTGCTCCAGCCACACGCCGACGATCGCCATCAGGATCGGCATGGCGATGGAGTTGCGGTCGATGTGGGACAGGTCGAAGACGATCAGGGGCGCGTCGAGGTCGATGCCGACCGTGGTCGGGCCGTCGAACATGCCGCGCAGGTCACCGTCGACGAGACGGTCGAGGACCAGTGCCACGTCGAGTCCCCAGGCCCGTACGTCGTCTATGGCGACGTTCATCGCCTCGGCCGACTCCGGTTCGGGGTGCCGCAGCTGCTCGACGATGTCGGTCAGCACCGGCTGGCGCTCGACGATCGTCTCGTTGACGTACGCGTGCGCCACCTTCAGGGCGAAGCCGGACCGTTCGTCGAGGCCGTGCCCCATGGCGACCTCGATGATGGTCCGGAGCAGCGCGAGCTGGCCGGTCGTCGTGATCGCCGGGTCGAGCGGGTTGAGCCGGATCCCGTGGTCCAGGGCCGCCGTGGGGTCCAGCCGGATGGGCGTTATCCCCAGCTCCTGCGCGATGAGGTTCCACTCGCCGACCCCGTCCTCGCCCTGCGCGTCCAGGACGACGACCTGGCGGTCGCGGAAGCGCAGCTGGCGCAGGACGTACGTCTTCTCCAGGGCCGACTTGCCGTTTCCGGACTCGCCGAGGACCAGCCAGTGCGGTGCCGGGAGCTGCTGGCCGTAGAGCTGGAAGGGGTCGTAGATGTAGCCCTTTCCGGAGTACACCTCGCGGCCGATGATGACGCCGGAGTCGCCGAGGCCGGGCGCGGCGGTCGGCAGGTAGACCGCCTGGGCCTGGCCCGTGGACGTACGCACCGGCAGCCTGGTCGTCTCGACCTTCCCGAACAGGAAGGAGGTGAAGGCGTCGGTGAGGACGGACAGCGGATCCCGCATGTATGGCCCTACCTTCGAATACCGGTGGCGAACGGGAGTGTGTTCACGAAGGCCCGGTGGTGCTCGCGGTCGCACCACTCCAGCTTCAGATACGACTTTCCTGCCGAGGCCCTTATGGTCCGTTTGTCGCGGTTGAGTGCCTCCGGGGAGCGCGAGGAGACGGTGATGTAGCCGACGAGGTTGACCCCGGCCGCACCGCTGGCCAGGTCCTCGCCGCGCTGGTCGAGACGGTTGTGGGCGGCGATGTCGCGCGGGTCGACGGTGCGGTTCATCTTGGCGGCGCGGCTGGCCTCGGCCTCGTCGTTCGTCTTCTCGGTCAGCATGCGCTCGATGGCGATCTCGGTGGGTTCGAGGTCCATCGTCACGGCGACCGTGCGGATGACGTCCGGGGTGTGGACGAGGAGCGGCGCGAGGAAGTTGACGCCGACCGGTGTCATCGGCCACTCCTTCACCCAGGCGGTGGCATGGCACCAGGGGGCGCGGGTGGCGGACTCCCGGGTCTTGGCCTGGAGGTAGGTGGGCTCCATGGCGTCGAGCTCGGCGGGCCAGGCATTACGTTTCGTCATCGCCTGGATGTGGTCGATCGGGTGGTCCGGGTCGTACATGGAGTGGACGAGGGAGGAGAGCCGGCCCTGGCCGAGCGGCTGGCGCACCCGGATGTCCGCCTCCTGGAGCCGCGAGCAGATGTCGGTCAGCTCGCGTGCCATGACGACCGCGAGCCCGGCGTCCCGGTCCAGCTTCCGGCCGGCGCCCGGGCGGGCCGCCCGGGCCATGGCCTGCGCCTCGGCGGCCAGCTCGCGCGAGTAGTGCATGCAGGCGACGAGGTAGGCGCGGTGCTGCTCGCTGCTGGTGGAGACCATCGACTGCAGCTGGTCGTAGGACCGGGCCAGCCAGTCCGGTGCCTTCCCGTCCCCGCGCAGCGCGACGTCCTTGGCGTGGGCGTCCGGGTCGGCGGGGAGGGTGCGGGCGAGCATCTGGATCCGGGTGACGAAGCCGTCGCCGTTGGCCACGTGCTTCAGCAGCGTGCCGAAGCGGTCGACGAGGGCCTCCTGGTCCTCGGAGTCGCGCAAGCCGACGCCGGGGCCCTCGATCTCGATGGCGGCGGTGACGGTCTTGCGGTCGGCGTGCAGGAGCACGGCGATCTCGTCCGGGCCGAAGGGCGCGGCGAGCCAGGTGATCCGTCCGATCCCGGGCGGCGGGCCGATCTCGACCTCGCGTCCGTCGAGCCGGGTGCCGGCCTCCATCACTCCGCTGCGGTACGCGGTCCCCTGGCGCAGGGTCCGCTTGTAGCTGCGGTTGATCTCGAACCACTTGTAGAACGTACGGCGTTTGTACGGCACGTACACCGCCATCAGCGCCAGCAGCGGGAAGCCCGTCAGCAGCACGATGCGCAGGGAGAGGACGGGTACCAGGAGCCCGCACATCATGCCGAGGAACGCGCCCGCGATGATCAGCGCGATCTCGCCGGACTCACGGTTCCGGCCGATGACCGCGTTCGGCCGGGCACGGCCGATGAGATACGTACGGCGGGGCGTGACCGGATGGGACATGTGGGACTCGGTCGTCAACGCCCTTCACCTCCCGAGCGATTGCTGCTGTTGCGTGTGTTGCTGGCGTGCGGGGTGTTCGCCGGGCTGGGCGCGCGCGGTGCGGGTGCGGCGGAGGGGACAGATCCGCCGCCACCACCGTTCGAGGTGCGCGAGCTGTGCGCGGCGACTCCGCCCTGGGCCGGGTTGGCCGGGCGGGGGGTGTTGGAGCCGGACTGGCCGCCGCCTCCGTTGTTGTCGGCGCGGGCGCTGTGCGTATTGATGCCCTGCGCGACCAGGCTCGCCGGGGAGCTGATGACCGCGGCGGCCTTGCTCTCGGCGCCCTGCATGATGCGGTTGTTGCGGGAGTTGGAGACCTCGTCGCCGAAGCCGGGGACGAAGCGGTAGATCATCGCGCTGGCGAAGATGGCGAGCAGGATGATGGCGAGGCCGGAGACGACGGCGGAGAACGCGTTGGGGCCGTTGTCGCTGGACAGCGCGCCGGCCAGGCCGAGCACGATGACGATCACGGGCTTGACCAGGATGACGGCGATCATGATGCCGGCCCAGCGGCGGACGTGGCCCCAAAGGTTCTTGTCGACGAGGCCCGCGTAGACGACGGTGCCGAGGAGTGCGCCGACGTAGAGGAGGGCGGCGCGGATGACGAGCTCCAGCCACAGGATGCCTGCGGCGAGGATGCTGACCAGGGACACGACGATCAGCATGATCGGGCCGCCGCCGATGTCCTCGCCCTTGTTCAGTGCGCCGGAGAAGGTGCCGAAGAAGGTGTCCGTCTGGTCGCCGGTGGCCTTGGCGAGTACGTCCGTGACGCCGTCGGTGGCCGATACGACGGTGTAGAGGATCAGGGGGGTGAACGCCGACGCCAGCACCGTGAGCCAGAGGAAGCCGATGGCCTCGGAGATGGCGGTGGTCAGCGGGACGCCCCGCACGGCTCGCTTGGCCACGGCCAGCAGCCACAGGAGCAGGGTCAGGATGGACGACGCCGCGAAGACGACCGCGTACTGCTGGAGGAACTTGGCGTTGGTGAAGTCGACGTTCGCCGTCTCCTTGACGGCGTCACTGAGCTTGTCGATGGTCCAGGACGCGGCATCGGCACAGCCCTTGGCGAGCGAGGAGAGGGGGTCGAGGGTGGAGAGGGGGCTGTCGGGGGTGCCGGATACGCCTTTGCCGCCCTTGCCGCGTTCGCAGTACGCCTTGGCGGGGCCACGGATGAGGTCGCAGGCGTCGTTGGTCTTCGAGGGGGACGGGCTGGGAGTGGGCGCGGCGACGGCGCGGGTGGCCACGAGTACCGCGGTGGTCTGAACGGCGCTGAAGACGGCCGCTACCTTGAGGGCGTGGTGGTTAGCGCGCATACGTGAACCCTCCGTACTCCTCGACGGCCTTCGTCATGTCGTCAGCGGTGGAGGCCTTCTGGTCGCGGCCGACCGGGACCGGGCCGTCCTTCTGCTGGAAGTCAGTGATCTTCCAGTCGTTGTCGACCCACTTCATTTCGTACGTGGTGGTGTACCAGCTCTCGGACACCGGATTGGTCGAGGCTTCGCCAGACAGGCCGAAGAGCGAGGTGTACCAGACCGCGACGGTGGCGTTGTCCGTGCCTGACGACGTGACCTTGGTGCCCACCGGGATGACGCGGGAGACGAAGGTCTGGCCCTTGGGGGCGCTACCGTCGTTGTTGAGACCGATGTTGGTCAGGAACTTCTTGCTGGAGTAGGCGTTGTCCAGGTCTGACTGTCTGCCAGCCGCCACGTCGGGGGCGTATACGGCGTTGACGATTCCGTGCCGCCGAGCGGTGTTGAACATGTCGGCCGAGCCCAGCGCGACGGAGTAGTTCGCCGCCGCACTCTCCGCCCCCTGCTCACTGTGAGCGAACCCCGTGGGGATGCCGGCCGCCTTCGAGGTCACCGGGCGGTCTCCGGTTGCCGCTGTCGATGAGCTCGCCGGCTTGTCGCCCGACGCTTCGTTCGACGCGGAGGAGTCGTCGCCGCCCCGGTTCGCGAACGCGATCGCCGCGATGAGGAGTACGACCACGCCGACCACGGTGACCAGGCTTCTGGAGGAGGACCGGGCACCCCGGCGCGCCCCGCCGTAGGGGTCGCTCTCGGGCAGCCGGGTCCGGGTCTCGCCGCCGCCGTAGTCGCGCTCGTCTCCGATGCTCATGCCGCGTAACCCCCCTCGTACTGGACCGCGTAGAAGTACGACGGTAGCCGTGCTGGTTCCCGCGCGGGCGCGGTGTGGTGACTCGACATCAGGGAAACGCAACCTCAGCGGGGAAAAGGGAAGGGCCAGGCCGGGCGTGCCCGGAACGCGGCTAGACGGCCATGCCGTACACGATGGTGAACAGCGTGCCCAGTGAGCCGATGATGAAGACTCCGGTCAGCCCGGCGATGATGAGGCCCTTGCCCTGTTCGGCGCTGAAGGTGTCCCGGAGGGCCGTCGCGCCGATACGCTGTTTGGCCGCGCCCCAGACCGCGATGCCGAGGCAGAGCAGGATGGCCACGGCCATCACCACCTCGATCATCACCTTCGCTTCGTTGCCCAGGCTGCCGAAGGGGCCCCAGTCCGGAGCGATCCCGCCGATGATGGTGTTGATGTCTCCCTTGTCGGCCGCAAAGAGCATGTAAGTCACCGCCCCTGGTGGGTAGTTCCGCAGTCCCCTGCGGTGTGCAGAGGTCAGGCCTCATTCTCGCCGACAATGGCGCTTACGTATGTCGACTTGACGTCATTGCTTGGCGGGTTTCGTACGAATGGCACGTACGGTCACTCTGTGTATCACGGCAGGTCACGCCGGGCAATGAGGCCTGAGCGGAACCTGTCGTGCGGTTCCGTCGTTGACCCTCTTTACGGCCTGGTACGGCTTCTGACGGCTGGTCGGGTGAGTCGTCGAGACGATGTTCTCACGGTACGCACGGGGGGTGACCCCCGACTGTCGCCGGGCCCGTCCCGTCGGTGACTGCCAGGTTCAACGCGCCGGGAATTAGGTGGGGTTGCGTCGGCTGCCGTCTCAGCGCGGTCGGAGCCCGTTCAGGAGAAGGTGGACGTGCTCGTCCAGTCCGGCGAGGGCGGACCCCGCGTCGAGGGCGCAGCTGGCGATGAGCGCGGCGAGGCCGTGCAGGCTCGCGGCGGCGACGAGGGTGAGCCGCTCGGGATCGCCCGGGACGATCTCCCCCCGCTCCTGCGCCTCGGCGACCAGCCGGGTGAAGGACCCGAGGGAGCGGTCGACGGCGGAGGCGAGCTGTGCGGAGCCGTCCGGGTCGTGCTTGCGGGCGAACATCAGCTCCAGCAGCTCGGGATTCTCGACGGCGAACCCGAGGTAGGCCCGCGCGAGGGCGGTGATGCGCGGTTCGAGCGCGAGGCCGGGGCTGTCCGCGGCGTCCAGGGCCCGGTTCATCCGCTCGTACCCGTCGAGCGCCAGGGCGTCCAGCAGTGACTGCTTGTCCTTGAAGTGCCTGCCCGGTGCGGCGTGGCTCACGCCGGCGTCACGGGCGAGTTCCCTGAGGGAGATGGCGGCCACGCCCTTCTCGCGCAGGGTGCGCTCGGCGCTCTTGAGGAGTGCGGCGCGCAGGTCTCCGTGGTGGTAGGGGCGGCTTGCGGGCATGCGGACCATCGTATCTCGATGTTGTCATTGACATCATTGTTGCTGCTGCCTACATTGGCGGCATGGCTACGAAGAGCGAATCAACCAAGTGGAACGCGACCCGCCTCCCCGACCTCTCCGGCCGTACGGCCGTGGTCACCGGCGCCAACAGCGGCATCGGCTTCGCGGCCGCCGACGCGCTGGCCCGCGCGGGGGCGCACGTGGTGTTCGCGGTACGGGACGCGGAGCGCGGCCGGGCCGCCGCCGCGAAGACGACCGGCAGCACCGAGGTGCGCCGTCTGGACCTGGCCGACCTCACCTCCGTGCGGCGGTTCGCCGAGGAGTGGCAGGGCCCGATGGACCTGCTGGTGAACAACGCGGGCGTGATGATGCTGCCGAAGCGGCAGACGAAGGACGGCTTCGAGATGCAGTTCGGCACGAACCATCTCGGGCACTTCGCCCTGACGAACCTGCTCCTGCCGCACGTGACCGACCGCGTGGTGACGGTGGCCTCCACCGCCCACCGCTGGGGCGGCGCGCGGATCGAGTTCGACGACGTCAACATGACCGCGAACTACAACCCCCAGCGCGCCTACGCCCAGTCCAAGCTGGCGAACCTTCTGTTCACCCTGGAGCTCCAGCGCCGCCTGACCGAGGCCGGCTCCTCCGTCCGCGCCCTCGCGGCCCACCCCGGCTGGTCGGCCACCAATCTCCAGAGCCACGCCGCGAACCCGGTGGTCCGCGTGGGGATGCAGATCGGCAACAGGTTCCTGGCCCAGGACGACAGGGCGGGCGCCCTCCCCACCCTCTTCGCCGCCACCCAGGAGCTCCCCGGCGCCAGCTACGTCGGCCCGGACCGCCTGGCCGAGATGCGGGGCGCGCCGACCCTGGTGTGCCGTAGCGCGGCGGCGAGCGACCCGGTGTCGGCGCGCCGGCTGTGGACGCTGTCCGAGGACCTGACCGGGGTCAGCTGGGGCCTCAAGATCGCCGGGGCGGTCTGACGGGGGTGGCCGGAGCAGGGTGACGGCCGGCGGTTACCGTGAGCGGGATGAGCCGTTTCAGGGAGGTGGCCGGATGAGCGGTGGCGCCGTGGACTTCACGCTCGGCGGTCGTACGGCCCTGGTCACCGGATCGGTGCGCGGCCTGGGCCTGGAGATGGCCCGCGGACTGGCCGCGGCCGGCGCCCGGGTGATCCTCAACGGGCGTGACCCCGCCGCCCTCGACGCCGTGGCCGCGCGGCTGCGTGGCGACGGGCTGGACGTACTGGCCGCCGCCTTCGACGTCACCGACCGCCAGGCTGCCCACGACGCGGTGACCGCCCTCGGCGACATCGACGTCCTGGTCAACAACGTCGGCCACCGCGACCGGTGCCGCATCGAGGAGATGCCCCCCGACGAACTGGCCCATCTGCTCGACGTGCACCTGACCTCGGCGTACGCCCTCAGCCAGACGGTCGCCCAGGGCCTGGTCCGGCGCGGCACCCCTGGCCGCGTCATCAACGTCTCCTCGGTCGTCGGCCGGCTCGGCCGTACCGGTGACGTCGCCTACGCCACCGCCAAGGCGGGCCTGGACGGGCTGACCCGCGCCCTCGCGGCGGACCTCGGCCCCAGCGGTACGACGGTCAACTCGGTGGTACCGGGCACGTTCGCGACGGAGACCGACGCCGGGTCGGCGGACGACCCCGAGTGGGGCCGCTGGCTGCGCACCCGTACCGCCCTCGGGCGCTGGGGCCGTCCGGCCGAGATAGCGGGCATCGTCGTCTTCCTGGCGAGCGACGCGGCGTCCTTCATCACCGGGCAGACGATCGCGGTCGACGGCGGGATGACGACGACGTTCTGAACCGGTGCGTCAGCCTTCCCCGATCCCCTCCACGAAGTGGTCGAACTCGCCCGCCTGCACGCCGAGTACGAAGGCGTCCCACTTGCGCCGGTTGGTGGTGACCACGTTCTCCGGGTCGCTGGTCTCCCGGATGTAGACGGGGGCCTCCCCGTCGTCCCCCTCGCCGTAGGCGATCTCGATCCAGGGCCCGGGCCCGGTGGCGTCCGGCGGGGCGGCGCGTTCCCAGGTGAGGCCGGCGGGGACGTCAGCCGCGGGGGGACTCCGTCTTGAGGGTGCGGAGGAGGGCGGCGAAGGCGGTGGGGGCCGCGGTGAGTATGGAGCCGGCGGGGTCGCCGCTTTCGGTTATGTGGAGGGTCGCGGGGGTGGCGGCGACGTGGACGCAGGACTCGCCCTCGCCGCAGTACGACGACTTCTGCCAACCGGGGGTGGTGGTCATGTATTGCCTCTCACAGGGACTGGAGGATGCTGTGGATGAAGGCTCGTGACTCCAGCTCGATCAGGCTGAGAGCCATGAGGCGGTCGAGCACCGTGCGGTACTTGTCGAGCTGGGCTTGGGCGTCCAGTAGGGCGATGCCGTGCGACTGGTCGAGCTGGACGGTGTCGAGTTGCGGCACGGGTCCGTGCACGTAGTAGATGGGCTGTCCCGCCCCGGGGTAACCGCCTGCGTCGAACGGGATGACGTGGACGGAGATGTTGGGGTGTTCGCTCATCTTGAGCAGGTGCTTGAGCTGCTGTTTGGCCACATCGCGTCCATCGAATCTCATACGCAGGGCGGCTTCGTGGATGATCGCGCGATACGGGACCGGGAATTTCTGGAACAGCACGGCCTGACGCTTGATGCGGAACGAGGCGCGGTGCTCCGCCTCGGGTGGTGAAAGCTCGGGCACGACTTGGCGGAACACCTCCCGGGCGTGGTCCAGGGACTGGAGCAGGCCGGGGATGCCCGAGGTGTGGGCGGTGCGCAGCGCGGTGCCGTGGTGTTCCAGCTCCGCCAGATCCAGAAGCCCTGACGGCAGGATGTCTCGGTACTCCTCCCACCAGCCGCGCTTGCGCTCCCCGGTCATCCCGGCGATCGCCTCGACGAGCGCCTTGTCCGGGCAGTCGTACTGACAGGCCAATGTGCGTACGCGGTCCGCGCTCACCGCGAGGCGCCCGGTCTCCATATTGATGACCTGTGCCTGCTTGATGCCGAGGAGCCGAGCGGCCTCCGTCGATGTCAGGCCGGCCCGCTCGCGCAGTCTGCGCAGTTCGGCCCCGAAGCGGAGTTGTCGCGCCGTCGGGTTGGTCCTCACGGGCATGCCCGTCGCTCCTCTGTGCTGACTGCCACCCGTACAGGTGGATAGCAGTAAGTAGGCCTCTCCGCCCTCACCCCCACCGCCGAACTCGTCGCCGCCGAGCTCCTCACCAACGCCCACCTCCACACCACCGGTCCCTACTCCCTACGCCTCCTGTCGACACAACCGGGCCGGCTCCGGGTCGCCGTCTGGGACACCGATCCCCGGGTTCCGCCCGGCTTCACCGCGGACGCGGACCCCGTTGCTCCGGACGACGCCGAAGGTGGACGCGGGCTGCACCTCGTGCGCGCCTGTGCCGACTCCTGGGGCGTCTCCGTGCCGCGTGAGCTGGGCGCCTCGAAAGGGGGAAAGCTGTTGTGGGCCGAATGCCACTAGGGGAGGCGGCGCCGCTGGGCGCCCAGTACCGTGAGGTCGAATCACGTACAAATCTCAGTGAAGTCGAGAGGGATTTCTCACCTTCGTGGGACAAAGTGGGGCGTGATGAAGCGCATCTCACGCATCGCAGGTACCTCGCGTCCCGTGCTGCTCGGCGCCGCGATGGTGCTGCTGGCCGCCACCTCGGCCTCCGTCGCCGCGGCCGACGACGGGCGGGGCCCGCTCGGGGTCACCGCCGTGGCCGCCGCGACCAGACACAACGTGCGGGTGGGGGCGCTGTTCAGCGCCGACCGGGCCGACGACCTGACGGGGAACCACTTCTGCACCGCGTCCGTCGTGCACAGCGCGCGGGAGAACCTCATCGTGACGGCGGCGCACTGCGTGGACGCCGACGACGCCTCCGACCTCGTGTTCGTACCGGGGTACCGGGCCGGACGGGCGCCGTACGGGGTGTGGAAGGTGGGGAGACGCTTCCTGCCCGACGGATGGTCCAAGGGGCAGCACGAGGACAGCGACCTCGCCTTCGCCTACGTGGACGAGCGGAAGGGCAAGCGGGTGGAGGACGTCGTGGGGGCCAACCGCTTCGCCCCGGGGACGGAGACCGGGGCCACGGCCGTGACGGTCACCGGCTATCCCGACGCCCGGGACACACCCATCAGCTGCACCAACAAGCCGTCCGCGCACAGCAGTACGCAGCAGCGGATCGACTGCCCCGGCTTCAGCGGCGGAACCAGCGGCAGCCCGTGGGTGAACGGGGACCACGAGGTCGTGGGCGTACTGGGCGGCCACGAGCAGGGCGGGGACACCGACGACACCTCGTACAGCGTGGTGCTGGGCAGGGAGGCGGCCGCGCTGTACCGGGACGCGGTCACCGTTCCCTGAGTTCCCATCAGCCCTCTGAGCGTCTCTAATAGGCCGAAAAGCCGGCCGAGCAGACAGACGCGGCGCAAAAGCGGCCTTGAACGGGACCTGGATGGGGGAGGGTTGAGCCGTGCGAAAAGTATGGGTGGCCGGTGGCGTCGCGGTCGGGCTCGGCCTGAGCTTCGTGATGCTGCTCGTCGTCGGGGTGTACGTCGTCGCCGGAAACCTCGTCAACGGCGTCGGCGCGGGCAGCGTCGGTCTCGCCAAGGGGGCGGTGCCGGCCGCCTACAACACGCTCGTCCAGAAGTGGGGAAACCTGTGCCCCGCCCTCAACCCGGCACTCCTCGCCGCCCAGTTGTACCAGGAGAGCGGATTCAACCCGAACGCCAAGAGCCCGGCGAAGGCGGAGGGGATAGCACAGTTCATTCCGGGGACGTGGGCCACGCACGGTGTCGACGGCGACGGAGACGGGGACCGCGACGTCTGGGATCCCAATGACGCGATTCCATCGGCCGCCTCGTACGACTGCGAGCTCGCGAAGTACGTCAAGGACGTGCCCGGCGACACCTCCGAGAACATGCTCGCCGCCTACAACGCGGGCGCCTACGCGGTCATCAAGTACCGGGGCGTGCCGCCGTACAAGGAGACCCAGGGCTACGTGAAGACGATCACGACCCTGGAGAAGAGCTTCGCCGCTCCCGTGTCCCGCGTCGACCCCTCCAGGCAGGCCGCCGGAGCCATCTACTTCGCCCAGAAGAAGCTCGGCACCCCCTATCTCTGGGGTGGTAACGGCACCGCCGACCAGGGTGGACGCTTCGACTGTTCCGGGTTGACCAAGGCCGCGTACGAGAGCGTCGGGGTCACGCTTCCCCGGGTCGCCAACGATCAGTACAACGCCGGGCCGCACCCGTCCCGGGACCAGTTGCTGCCGGGTGATCTCGTGTTCTTCTCGGACGATCTCACCAACTCCCGTGCCATCCGGCATGTGGGTATTTACGTGGGCGGCGGCTACATGATCGACGCGCCGAGATCAGGTGCTGTGATCCGGTTCGACCCGATCGACACGCCGGACTACTTCGGTGCGACCCGGGTCACCGAAGATGGCGCGAAAGCGCTGCCGACGACGGTGTGAACCGAGTGTGAACCCACCCGCTGAGCTGCGGCTATGAGTCTCTCTTCGATAACGTCTGCGTGATCATTCGGTGGAGTGTGGAACGTATCAACGGGGATCGTGCGTTCCTGTTGACGTAGCCGGGCGGACGTCAGCGCAGCGGAAGCGGGTCTACAGACCACGGGGGTGGCAGGAGCGGCGCACGCGAGGTGCGTCCGGAACAACGACGAAGGGGCCGCAGCACCATGGCTGTACTCGCCGAATCCGGATCGAACCCCGACGTCGACCTGCTCTACGACATCAACGGACTGGCCAAGGACGCGCCGCACTGGTTCGACCGGATCATGGAGTTCGTGGGCGAGTACGGGCTGCCGCTCGCCATGGTCCTGCTCGTGGTGTGGTGCTGGGCGTCCGTCCGCCGCCGGGCCACCGACGGGGACGACGCCGCCTCGTCCGTCGCGGCGCTCGTGTGGGCGCCGCTCGCCGCCGCC
>NZ_JBHYKH010000117.1:6141-20279 GCF_042741275.1 Streptomyces sp. NPDC058964 | reverse complement strand
CTGCGGGGGCCACCAGGGGGTTGTGTCGCCCCCCCCCTAAATATTTTTGTGTCATCCCCCGCACCTTTCGGTGCGGGGGTTTTCTGCGTTCCGGGCAGTTGACCCAGTCCCCTCCTTGTCCCCTCCTTTTTTGGAGCACGGCTTTAACCGATCAGGAGCCGGTCAGGGGCTGATCAGAGTCTGCCGGCCGCCTTCAGGGCCAGATATGCGTCGGCCAGGGCCGGTGCCAGGTCGTCCGGCGTCGCGTCGACGACCGTCACGCCATGGCGACGGAGCTGCTCCGCGGTGCGATGACGTTCCGCCTGGGCCTGTGCGGCTGCCGCGGCCTCGTACACGGCGTCCGCGTCTCCCCGTGCCGTCGCCATGCGGGCGATGTGCGGATCCGCCACTGACGCCAGCAGAACGGTGTGGCGTTGAGTGAGCTGCGAGAGCACAGGCAGCAGACCTTCCTCGACAGGGGCGGCGTCGAGAGTCGTGAGCAGCACGATCAGAGAGCGTCGCGGGGCCGTCCGAAGTGCCGTGGCGACTAGGCCTCGTGCATCCATCTCGACGAGTTCCGGTTCAAGCGTCGCCATCGCGTCGACCAGGGCCGGGAGGACGTCCCGTGCCGCTCTGCCCTGGACCAGGGCGCGTACGCGGCGGTCGTAGGCGAGAAGGTCGACTCGGTCGCCGGCCCGGGACGCGAGCGCGGAGACGAGGAGGGCCGCGTCCATGGAGGCGTCCAGGCGCGGGGCGTCGCCGACGCGACCGGCGGAGGTGCGGCCGGTGTCGAGGACCAGGAGGATGTGGCGGTCGCGTTCGGGGCGCCAGGTGCGTACGGCGACCGCGGACTGGCGGGCCGTGGCGCGCCAGTCGATGGAGCGGGTGTCGTCGCCGGGGACGTATTCGCGCAGACTGTCGAACTCCGTTCCCTCGCCGCGGGTGAGGACGCTGGTGCGGCCGTCGAGCTCACGCAATCGGGCGAGTTTCGACGGAAGGTGCTTGCGACTGGTGAACGGGGGCAGAACCCGTACCGTCCAGGGAACCCTGTGGGCACCCTGGCGGGAGAAGAGGCCGAGGGGGCCGTAGGAGCGGATGGTCACGCGGTCGGCCTGGCGGTCGCCGCGGCGTGTGGGGCGTAGGCGGGTCGTCACACGCCGGCGCTCGCCGGACGGCACGGTGAGACGGTGGCGGGATGCAGTGATCTCCGTGCCGGGCTGCCAGCTGCTGGGCGGCCATGCGTCCCTCAGCTGGGCACGCAGGAGGCGGCGGGACGGATTGGTGACGGTGAGCGTGACGTCGGCGGTCTCGCCCAAGCGCGCGGAGGTGTCGCCGGAGCGGGTCAGGACGAGGCGTCGTACAGGTGCCGCGAGTGCGAAGTCGCAGGCGCACGCCACGGCCAGTGGGGCGTTCACCGCGAGGATGCCCGCCCAACCGGGTTCCAGGATTCCGACGGGGAGCGAGCCGAGGGCCGCGAGGAGAGCGGCGCGTCCGGTGAGCGCCATCAGCGGGGGACCGGGACGTGGGCGAGGATCGCGTTGATGACGGCGTCCGCCGTCACTCCCTCCATCTCGGCCTCGGGGCGCAGCTGTACGCGGTGACGGAGGGTGGGCAGGGCCAGGGCCTTCACGTCGTCGGGGATCACATAGTCGCGGCCGGTCAGCCAGGCCCAGGCGCGGGCCGTCGAGAGCAGCGCGGTGGCTCCGCGGGGTGACACGCCGAGTGTGAGCGACGGCGATTCGCGGGTGGCACGGCAGATGTCCACGACGTAGGCGGTGATCTCGGGGGAGACCGCGGTCTTGGCGACCGCGGTGCGGGCGGCTTCCAGGTCGGCGGGGCCCGCGACAGGTCGTACACCGGCAGACCGCAGGTCACGCGGGTTGAAGCCCTCGGCGTGGCGGGTGAGGACGTCGATCTCGTCCTGACGTGATGGCAGAGGGATCGTCAGTTTGAGCAGGAAGCGGTCCAGTTGTGCTTCCGGGAGGGGATACGTGCCCTCGTACTCGACGGGGTTCTGCGTCGCGGCGACAAGGAACGGCTCGGGGAGCGGGCGGGGGGTGCCGTCGACCGTGACCTGGCGTTCCTCCATGGCTTCCAGGAGGGACGACTGGGTCTTCGGCGGGGTCCGGTTGATCTCGTCGGCGAGGAGGAGGTTGGTGAAGACCGGGCCGGGCTGGAAGGAGAACTCCGCGGTGCGCGTGTCGTAGACCAGGGAGCCCGTGACGTCGCTCGGCATGAGGTCGGGGGTGAACTGGACTCGCTTGGTGTCGAGTTCGAGTGCGGATGCGAGGGTTCGGACGAGCAACGTTTTGGCGACTCCGGGGACTCCTTCAAGGAGAACGTGTCCGCGGCAGAGGAGTGCGACGACGAGGCCGGTCACGGCGGGGTCCTGGCCGACCACGGCTTTGGCGATCTCGGCGCGCAGGGCTTCCAGGGAGGCGCGGGCGCTGCCCGGACCCCCGGCGTACCCGGCGTTGTCAGCGGTCGGGGCCATCATGAACGGCGTACCTCTCTTTCGAGGGCGTCGAGTTGGTCGGTGAGTGCGACGAGGGCCGCGTCGTCGCCCGGCGGCGGGCCGAAGAGGAGGGAGTGCAGGGTCTGTCCGTCGCCGTGGAGGTGGGCGGACAGGGCGGGGAGCAGGGCCTCGGGAGCGTGCGCCTGTGTGACGGGGACGCCCAGGAGCGGGGCCAGGCGGGTGCGGGTGGTGGAACGCAGGGCGGCGGCCGCGCGGTCGCGTGCGTTGGCCTTGCGGTAGAGGCGGGCGCGGCCTTCGACGGTTTCGGAGGCGCGGATCACGACGGGGAGTCTTTCGGGCACGAGCGGGCCGAGTCGGCGTGCCCGCCAGAGGGCGGCCAGGGCGGCGGCGATGAAGAGCTGGAGTGTGCCCCAGAGCCAGCCCGGCGGCAGCAGGTCGAGGAAGCCCTTGTGGTCGTCCGTGTCGACTGCCGAGGAGTCGGAGAGCGAGGGGAGGTACCAGACCAGATGAGGGCGGGAGCCGAGGAGCTGGAGTGCGAGCGAGGCGTTGCCCTGCTCGTCCAGGCGGTCGTTGTAGAGGATGTCGGGTGCGCCGAGGACGACGGTGTCGCCCCCTCCGGAAGCCGCAGGGACACGCAGAAGGGTGGCCAGCCGGTCGCTGGGGTAGCACGAGTCCGCGTCGAGACGGGTGGTGGTGTAGCGGATGCCACCGGTGTCGGCGGATCCCGCGCGCCGGGCGGCGGGCATGGCGCAGTCGGGGGACAGAGTGGAGTCGATGCTGGTGGCGGGGTCGGCGGTCACGCCAGGGGCGAGCCGCTCGACGGACGAGCTGCCGGCGGCGACGAGGACGGTGCGTCCTCCGGAGTGGGCTGTCGCGGAGTGCAGTGCCGTCTGTTGACGGCGGGTCAGCAGGTCGGGGGCCGCGACCAGGAGAGTGGTGTCTCGGCCGGCCGCTGCACGGGCCTGGTCCAGGGTGTCGACCACGCGGGTGGTCACGCCGCGCTCGGCGAGGAGATCGGCGACGGCGCGACTGCCGTAGGGATCGACGGAGCGCGGGTCGAGAGCACCGTGCCGGAGGTCGGAGCGTACGACGGCGATCGCTACGGCCCCCACCAGCAGCAGTACGACGGCGAGTACGACACCCCGCGTGCGGGTCCACACGTGGCGGGCGGTGGGCGAGGCCGAGGTGGACGGGAGCGTGGTGGCCCCGGTGGTCATTCGGCGGCCCCCTGGCGGTTGTTGTGGGCCGTGCTGTGGGCCTTGCTCACGAGGACCGGCTTGGTGCCTTCCAGGTCGCGGTCGAGCTCGGCGATGCGCTGGTACGACCGCTCGCCGGCTCTGCGTCCGCCGTATGTCACGTCGTCGAACTCCCGGGCGGCGGCCCCCAGCCGGTCGGCGTGGGAGGGGAGCGTGCGGCCGGCTTCCGCTGCCGCCTCGTCGGCGGTGCGGCCCGGGCGGACGTCGAGCAGGGCGCGCTCCTCGAGGGCGCGGACGATGGCCCGCATGCGCTCCTGGAGGGCCTGGTTCCAGTGGCCCTGGGCGGCGTGTGCCTCGGCGGCCGCACGGTGTTCGGCGGCGCTGCGCGGACGGTCGTCGAACAGGGCGGGGGTGGAGGTGGGCCGGCGGCGCGGGGTGCCCAGGCGCCACCAGAGGGCGGCCAGGACCGCGACGACGGCCAGGATCACGACCAGGAGGCCGATCGCCCCTCCGGGAGTTGCCGCGGAGGCGGCGCCGAACACTCGGTCGAGCCAGTTCCAGAAGGCGTCCAGGGCCCGTTGGAACAGGCCGGGGTCGTTCTCGTGGTACATCCGCTTGGACAGCTCGCGCCGTGCCGCCTCTCGCGCCGGGTCACGCGGGATGGTCACCGGCGGCTCGTCGCCCGAGCGCGCCAGTGACAGCACGGCCGTGCGGCCGAGGCGCGTAAGGCCTCGTACGGCCGCGCCGGTGGCGCGCGGCAGGTCCGGCGCCGTTGTGAGTACTCCCCCCGCCAGACTCACCCCGTCAGCTCCCCGGTGTGGTGCCTGGGGTGCCGCCGTAGCCCTGGACGCCGGCGGCACGGGCCAGTTCGAGGTCGAGGGCCTCGCGGCGGATGCGCTGGTCGATGTAGAGGAGCACGGTCACACCGGCGGTGATCGGGAACGTGATCATGGAGCTGATCACCGAGCCGATCCCGGTGATGATGAGGAACGCCCAGCCGGGGTCGCCGTTGCTGCCGTCGAGGAGGTTGGAGACGCCGTTGCCGCTGACCGCGGCGGCGATCGCGCCGAAGGGGATGGCGATGATCAGCGAGATGATGAACGCGATGATCACGGCGAGCAGCTGGATGCCGAAGACGCGCCACCAGGAGCCGCGGACCAGTTTCATCGAGCGGCCCATCGACTTCAGGATGCCCTGCTTCTCCAGCATCAGAGCGGGCGAGGCGAGGGAGAAGCGGACCATGAGCCAGAGCGTGGCGAGGGCGGCCAGGAAGATGAGGATGCCGGCGACGCCGCCTCCTCCGCCGGAAGCGGCCACGAGGAGGCCGGGCAGCACGCCGCACAGGATCACGCCGAGGGCGATGAGCGGCAGCAGAAGGACCAGGCCGAAGAGTCTGGGGATCTGAGGGCGGGCGTCGCGCCATGCCTCGTTGGTGGTCACGGGCTTGCCGAGCACGGCACGGCTGGTGACGGTCGTGAGCAGTGCTGTCGCGACGATGGTGCCGATCAAGGAGACCAGGGCGACCACGCCGGAGCTGACCATGACGTCGCCCATGGCGTGGGTGACTTCGCTCAGACTGGCGTTCGGGTCGTTGAGCGTCTCGGTGTTCGCGCCGTCCTTCAGGACGAAGCCCTGGAGCAGAGTGACGAGGACCTCCGTCACCACGGCGACGGTCAGCGAGATGCCGAGGACCGTGCGCCAGTAGGTGCGCATGGTGGAGACGGCGCCGTCGAGGATCTCGCCGACGCCGAGCGGACGCAGCGGGATCACACCGGGCTTGGCCGCGGGCGGCGGTCCCCCCCAGCGGCCGCCCCAGGCTCCGTATGCGCCGGGTCCCGGATATCCGGGACCGCCGGGGCCGCCGTACCCGCCGGGGCCGCCGTACCCGCCGGGGTGCTGGCCGCCCCAGCCCGGGCCGGGCGGTGGTGGCGGCGGTGTCGGGCCGGGGGCCGGGGCGCCGGTTGGCGCGGACCAATCGCCAGGTGGCGGCTGTTCCTTGGACCACTTCGAGTCGGTGTCCTGCGAGCCCGTCCCCGATTGTTCGGCAGGCTGTGCGGGGCCGGGCCGGTCGGCGGGTTCGGCAGGGCGGTTCGCGCCGGGTTCCTGCCCGTCGGACGCGGCGGATCCGGGCGAGGCCCAGCCCGGAGTGTCTTTCATCGAAGCTCCTTCACGGTGCCCGTCCGCGGTCGCGGCGGCAGGTTGGCAGCCATCGTGCCATGGGGCGGTTGCCATGTGAGCGGCCGCGGTGTGGGCTGTACACCTTCAATTGTCCTCCGGATACGGGGCAGACTGAACGGCATGGCTGATCACTACGCGCAAACCGGCGAGGACAACAGGCCGACAGGGATACCGGTGATCCGCTGGGAGGAGCCGCCCGAAGGGCCCGTGCTGGTCCTCCTCGACCAGACGAGGCTGCCGGCCGAGGAGGTCGAGCTGGTGTGCACGGACGCGTCGGCGCTGGTCGGGGCGATCCGCTCGCTCGCGGTGCGCGGGGCACCGCTGCTCGGCATCGCGGGTGCGTACGGCGTCGCCCTCGCCGCCGCGCGGGGCTTCGACGTGGACGAGGCCGCCGCCTCGCTCGAGGCTGCCCGGCCCACCGCGGTGAACCTCTCCGTCGGTGTGCGCAGGGCCCGGGCCGCGCACCGGTCCGCGCTCGCCAAGGGCGGGGACGCCCGGCAGGCGGCCGCGGCGGCGCTGGCCGCGGCGCGGGTGCTGCACCGGGAGGACGCCGAGGCCAGCGCACGGATGGCCGGGCACGGGCTGGCGCTGCTCGACGAGCTGCTCCCCGGCGGCGGGCACCGGATCCTCACCCACTGCAACTCCGGGTCGCTGGTGTCGGGCGGTGAGGGCACGGCGTTCGCGGTGGCGCTCGCCGCGCACCGGGCCGGGCGGTTGCGGCGCCTGTGGGTGGACGAGACGCGCCCGCTGCTGCAGGGTGCTCGCCTGACGGCGTACGAGGCGGCGCGCCACGGCATGGCGTACACCCTGCTCACCGACAGCGCGGCCGGCTCGCTGTTCGCGGCGGGGGAAGTGGACGCGGTGCTGATCGGCGCGGACCGCATCGCGGCCGACGGTTCGGTGGCGAACAAGGTGGGGTCCTATCCGCTCGCGGTGCTCGCGCGGTACCACCATGTGCCGTTCATCGTGGTGGCGCCGGTGACAACGGTGGATCCGGAAACGCCGGACGGGGCGTCCATCGAGGTCGAGCAGCGTCCCGGGTACGAGGTGACCGAGGTCGCCGCGCAGGTACCGGTGAGGGAAGCGGGCGCCGGGGTGGCGGTGGCCCCCCTCGGGACCCAGGCGTACAACCCGGCGTTCGACGTGACGCCGCCGGAGCTGGTGACGGCGATCGTCACCGAGGAGGGCGCCGTCTCTCCCGTGACGGCCCAGGCTCTCGCGGAGCTGTGCGCCGGGGCCCGCCGGGCGACGCACGACTGAGAAATGGGCCAGGAGTGCGGTCCCGAACCCCGGCATATGCCCTCCGCGCCTCCACGCCTCGCCCCGTGGGCAGACAGTGACGGTCACATACGACTATCGTCACGGGCCAGTGACCCTCCTCACCAGCACTCCTGTCACTGTTACAAGAATGGGATGATGTCGTTTATGAAGGGACGAGTCCTCGTCGTCGACGACGACACCGCACTGGCCGAGATGCTCGGCATCGTGCTGCGTGGTGAAGGTTTTGAGCCGTCTTTCGTAGCCGACGGCGACAAGGCGCTCGCCGCATTCCGTGAGACCAAGCCCGACCTGGTGCTGCTCGACCTGATGCTGCCCGGCCGGGACGGCATCGAGGTGTGCCGCCTCATCCGGGCGGAGTCGGGCGTGCCGATCGTGATGCTCACGGCGAAGAGCGACACGGTCGACGTCGTCGTGGGCCTGGAGTCGGGTGCCGACGACTACATCGTGAAGCCGTTCAAGCCGAAGGAGCTGGTCGCCCGGATCCGGGCGCGGCTGCGGAGGTCGGAGGAACCGGCCCCGGAGCAGCTCGCCATAGGCGACCTGGTCATCGACGTGGCCGGTCACTCCGTGAAGCGGGACGGGCAGTCGATCGCGCTGACGCCGCTGGAGTTCGACCTGCTGGTCGCGCTGGCCCGCAAGCCCTGGCAGGTGTTCACGCGTGAGGTGCTCCTGGAGCAGGTGTGGGGTTACCGTCACGCGGCCGACACACGTCTGGTCAACGTGCATGTGCAGCGGCTGCGCTCCAAGGTCGAGAAGGACCCGGAGCGGCCGGAGATCGTGGTGACCGTCCGTGGCGTCGGTTACAAGGCAGGGCCGAGCTGACGTGTCCGGGGACAGTGCCGCTTCGGCTCCCGGCCGGTCCGGGGCCCGGCCGGGGCGGCCTGTCGGCCGGAAGGCGGCGGGCTCGCGCTGGGGACGCTACTTCGAGGGCGGGCTGCTGCAGGGTGGAATCCACGGCAGCCCGGTCCTTCGCCTGTTCATGCGCTGGGTGCGCCGACCGCTGCTGCCGGTGATGCGGCTGTGGCGGCGCAACATCCAGCTCAAGGTCGTCGCCACGACCCTGCTGATGTCGCTGGGCGTCGTGCTGCTGCTCGGCTTCGTGGTCATCGGCCAGGTCCGCAACGGACTGCTGGACGCCAAGGTGAAGGCGTCGCAGAGCCAGGCCGCGGGCGGCTTCGCCGTGGCCAAGCAGAAGGCCGACGAGGCTGCCAGCGGCACCGCCGACGACACGACGGCGGGGGACGGGCGGCAGTCGCAGCAGAGCGTCATCCAGTGGATGAGCAATCTCGTGGGGTCGCTCTCCAGCGGCGGCCAGGGCGCCTTCGACGTGGCGACACTGCCTGTGGGCGACGAGAGCGGCGGCGGGCGCAGCCCGCGTGGCTCCGGCCAGGTGGACCCGACGGCGAGCGTGCCGGAAGCCCTGCGCGCGCGGATCAACGACCACGCCGTGGCGGCCCAGAGCTACACCCGCATCGTCTACCGGGACAGCGACAAGGAGTCCCAGCCCGCCCTGGTCATCGGCAAGCAGGTCAACGACCCGAACGGTGACCCGTACGAGCTGTACTACCTCTTCCCGCTCACGCAGGAGGAGAAGTCCCTGAGCCTGGTCAAGGGGACGCTTGCGACCGCCGGGCTCTTCGTGGTTGTACTCCTCGGAGCCATCGCGTGGCTCGTGGTGCGGCAGGTCGTCACGCCCGTGCGGATGGCCGCCGGCATCGCGGAGCGGCTGTCGGCCGGGCGTCTGCAGGAGCGGATGAAGGTCACCGGCGAGGACGACATCGCGCGCCTGGGCGAGGCGTTCAACAAGATGGCGCAGAACCTGCAGCTGAAGATCCAGCAGCTGGAGGACCTGTCGCGGATGCAGCGGCGATTCGTGTCCGACGTGTCGCACGAGCTGCGTACCCCGCTGACGACCGTACGGATGGCCGCCGACGTCATCCACGAGGCACGCGAGGACTTCGACCCGGTGACGGCGCGGTCCGCGGAGCTGCTCGCCGACCAGTTGGACCGGTTCGAGTCGCTGCTCGCGGATCTGCTCGAGATCAGCCGTTTCGACGCGGGCGCGGCAGCGCTGGAGGCCGAGCCGATAGACCTCAGGGAGGTCGTACGGCGGGTTGTCAGCGGAGCCGAGCCGCTCGCGGAGCGCAAGGGAACGCAGATACGCGTCGTCGGCGACCAGCAGCCCGTCGTGGCCGAGGCGGACGCCCGCCGCGTGGAGCGAGTGCTGCGCAACCTCGTCGTCAACGCCGTGGAGCACGGTGAGGGCAGGGACGTCGTGGTCAAGCTGGCCGCCGCGGGCGGTGCTGTCGCGGTCGCGGTGCGCGACTACGGCGTCGGGCTCAAGCCCGGCGAGGCGACCCGGGTCTTCAGCCGCTTCTGGCGGGCGGACCCGGCACGCGCGCGTACCACCGGTGGTACCGGTCTGGGGCTGTCCATCGCACTGGAGGACGCGCGGCTGCACGGCGGCTGGCTGCAGGCCTGGGGCGAGCCGGGCGGCGGGTCGCAGTTCCGGCTGACGCTGCCGCGGACGGCGGACGAGTCGTTGCGGGGCTCGCCGATACCGCTGGAGCCGAAGGACTCGCGCCGCAACCGGGGTCTCAACGACGCCGGTCTGCCGAGCGGGAGCGAGGACAAGCGGGCCACGGTGCCGGTGCAGCAGTCGGGCGGTCAGCCTCCGCTGCCGCCGCGCTCCGCGATCGCACCGCGGCTGGCCGGCGTGACGCCGACGGCCGACCCGACCGCGCTGCCGGGCAACGGTGCGCGCGTGGTGCCCAGGCCCGCCGGCGCCGCTCGGCGCCGGGAGGAAGCGGCGTCCGCCGAGACGGCGCGCGAGGAGACCGGCGGGAGCCGGCCGGACCCGGCGACGGGCGCGGGAGAGTCGAACAAGCCAGGGGAGGCATTTCGTGGGCGCTGACCGCGAGGGGGGCGCCCGGCATCGTCCGGTGCGCGCGGTGGCCTACGCCACGTGCGGTGTCGTACTGCTGGCGGGGTGTGCCTCGATGCCCGACACCGGCGATCTGCGTGATGTCGAGTCCACGCCGCGCCAGGACACGCAGGTGCGGGTCTTCGCCATGCCGCCCCGGGAGGACGCGGGCCCGGGTGAGATCGTGCAGGGCTTCCTGGAGGCGCTGACCAGCGATGATCCGAACTACGACACGGCGCGCAAGTATCTGTCCGCCGAGGCCGCGCGGAAATGGGATCCGGAGCGGTCCACCACGGTGCTCGCCAACGGGCCAGGCACGGCGGAGGACAATCAGACGGGCGGCCGGGAGGACTCCGGCAACCTCACCTACACCCTGGTCGGCAGCAGGGTCGCCACCGTCGACGCGCAGCAGGCGTACTCGCCCGCCGAGGGGCCGTACAGCAGGAAGGTGCATCTCAGCCGGGACCCCAAGAGCCGGCAGTGGCGCATCGACGCGCTGCCGGCGGGTGTCGTGATGGGCAAGTCCGACTTCCAGCGCAACTACATGTCGGTCAACAAGTACTACTTCGCTTCGAACAGTCCGGCCGTGGCGACCGGGCAGTCGGCGACCGTCGCCGACCCGGTCTTCGTGCGCAAGCGTGTGGACCCGATGACGCAGATGGTGCGCTCCCTGCTCGACGGCCCCACGAATTGGCTCGGACCCGTGGTCCGGTCGAGCTTTCCGACCGGTTCGGCGCTGCAGAAGGGCGTCAGTTCGCTGACGCCGGACGACCAGAACAAGCTGATCGTGCCGTTGAACGACAGGGCCTCCCGGGCCGGGTCGGGCAAGTGCGCCGAGATGGCGACCCAGCTGCTGTTCACGATGCAGAACCTGACGCCCGCGGTGGACTCGGTCGAGCTGCAGGGACCCAGCGGCAAGCGGCTGTGCGAGCTCAACGACGACCAGGCCGTGAAGCGCCCCGAGTACCTCTACTTCCTCGACGGCAAGCACCAGATGGTACGGATCGCCGGTGCCACGAGCACCAGCGCCGTGCCCGTGCCCGGCGCGCTGGGCACGGGCGACAGGGAGCTGCGGTCGGTGGCGGTCTCGCGCGACGAGCACACCGCGGCCGGGGTGAGCATCGACGGCAAGTCCCTGTACGTGACGGAGCTCGCGTCGGGCGCCTCGCTCGGGGATCCCGTCGTCCAGAGCCACGGCGCCACCACGGACGACCGGCTGACGACGCCCAGCTGGGACTCGCACGGCGACCTGTGGGTGGCCGACCGTGACCGCGCGAACCCGCGGCTCCTTCTGCTGGAGCAGGGCGCCGGCCGGCCGGTGGAGGTGCAAACCCCGGAACTGTCCGGGCGTATGCGTATCAAGGACGTGCGGGTGGCCGCGGACGGAGTGCGGATAGCGCTCGTCGTGGAGAAGGACCACAAGCAGTCCCTGCTCGTCGGCAGGATCGAGCGGGACGAGAAGGCCGGTGAGCAGCCGGTGGTCACGGTGCGCGGCCAGCGTTCCACGACGCCGGGCTGGGAAGAGGTCACGGCCATGTCGTGGGCCGGGGACAGCCGGCTCGTCGTGGTCGGGCGCGAGCAGGGGGGTGTGCTGCAGATGCGGTACGTCCAGGTCGACGGCTCCGCGCCGGACGGCCTGGCTCCCGCGGCCCTCCCCGGGGTCAAGACCATCGCCGCGTCCGAGGACGACCGGGTCCCGCTCGTGGCGTACTCGGACGACGGGATCGTGCGGCTGCCCTCAGGGGGGCAGTGGCAGACGGTGGTCAAGGAAGGATCGGCACCGGTCTATCCGGGGTGACGTCTCGCGGCAGCGGCCCCCGGTGCACGGCTTGCCC
Source organism: Streptomyces sp. NPDC058964 (assembly GCF_042741275.1). NCBI lineage: Bacteria > Bacillati > Actinomycetota > Actinomycetes > Kitasatosporales > Streptomycetaceae > Streptomyces > Streptomyces sp. NPDC058964. The sequence continues at coordinate 8,411 of NZ_JBHYKH010000117.1, read as the reverse complement.
GGCATCACTGGACGGCCCCTCGGCGTGTGCGCGCCGCTCGCGAAGCGCGGGACGCGTGCACGCGCCAGGGCCATATGGCTCCGCGCTCGCACTCGTGCGGGTGACGGAGCGCTACGGTCCGCGCCCGGTTGTCCACAGGGAGTTATCCACAGGGGTGGTCGGCCGGCTCGGGTCTTGGCACAGTGGTGGTCATGCGCGGGTGGTGGCAGGACCTCACCGACCTGGTGCTTCCGGCCGAGTGCGGAGGCTGCGGCAGGCCTCGCACGGTGCTCTGCCCGGAGTGCCGTGCGGCCCTGAGCGGGGCGGCGCCGTGCCGGGTGCGACCGGCGCCGGAGCCGCTCGGGCTGCCGAGGGTGCACGCGGCGGCTCCGTACACGGACGGGGTGCGGGCGGCTCTCCTCGCCCACAAGGAACGGGGCGCGCTGGCGCTCGCGGGCCCCTTGGGCGCGGCTCTGGCGAAAGTCGTGCGTGCGGGGCTCCACGAGGCCGGACCGGCCCGGTCAGGCGTCGCGGGTGTTCCTCCGGGCGCACGAGGTGTTCCCGTCGGTGCACACCGTGTCGGGGTCGTGCCGCCCCAGGGCGGCACGGTGCGGGCCGGTGGCGGTGACGTGCCCGTGCTGCTCGTCCCGGTGCCCTCCGCGCGGCGGGCGCTGCGGGCCCGGGGTCACGACCCGGTGCGGCGGATCGCGCTCGCGGCAGCCGGTGAGCTGCGGCGGAGCGGGACACCGGCCCGGGTGGCCGCGGTGCTGCGGCAGCGGCGTGCCGTGGCCGACCAGTCCGGGCTCAACTCCCGGCAGCGGCTGCGCAATCTCGCGGGCGCGCTGGAGGTGGCAGTCGGCGGTGCCCGGCTGCTTCTGGGCGGCCCCGTCGTGCTCGTCGACGATCTGATGACGACGGGGGCCTCCCTGACCGAGGCGGCGCGGGCCGTTCGGGTGGCGGTCCGCGACGGCTGGACAACGGCCGTGTATGTGCGCGCAACTCGGGAAGGAAGGGAGGAACAGACGGGAGGATCAAGGGAAGAGAGGGCGAACCGCCGGTACGGGACGCCGGGAATGGCAGGGGTGAACCTTGCCGGGCAGCCGGTCTGCGCGGCAGTGGTCGCGGCCCCTCCTGATTCCTTCGAAATAAACCGGAACTGACTGCGAACTTGCATCGTTGCAGGTAGTGAGAGGGCCAATTCACCTGAATGGAGGTACGCCTCAGTAGAGGGTGACGACATCCGTCCGGGCGAGATATGTTCGGTTGTGAGGGAAAGGCGCAGGCCACACCTCTCATATCCGAATGCCGTGCTGCGGGTTTTCCGCAATCACCCGCGGCGATGGGGTGGAGATCTTGCCCATGGGGGAGGAGGAGGTGGAAGTCACCGAGTCCGAGGTTCCGGGGCTCACCGGGACCTGGTGCAAAAGGGAGATGCTCCGCAGTTGGAGCGGAGCGATCCGGGAACGGAGTTCTGCGTGGACATCGTCGTCAAGGGCCGCAAGACCGAGGTGCCCGAGCGGTTCCGCAAGCACGTGGCCGAGAAGCTGAAGCTGGAGAAGATCCAGAAGCTCGATGGCAAGGTGATCAGCCTCGACGTCGAGGTGTCCAAGGAGCCCAACCCCCGACAGGCCGACCGGTGCGACCGAGTGGAGATCACGCTCCGCTCCCGCGGTCCGGTGATCCGGGCGGAGGCAGCGGCCAGCGATCCGTACGCGGCACTCGACCTGGCGGCGGAGAAGCTGGATGCCCGGCTGCGCAAGCAGCACGACAAGCGTTTCTCGCGGCGCGGCGCACGCCGGATTTCAGCCGCGGAGGTCCCTGACCACGTCCCGGGCGCGGCGACGCTCAATGGGAACGGCCACCCCGTCCACGAGGAAGAGCCGGACGGAGTGCCCACCAAGAAGATCGGCTCGCTGGAAGTCAAGGGCGAAGGCCCGCTCATTGTCCGCGAGAAGACCCACGTCGCCTCTCCGATGACCCTCGACCAGGCCCTCTACGAGATGGAGCTGGTCGGGCACGACTTCTATCTGTTCGTCGACTCCGAGACCAAGGAGCCGAGTGTCGTCTACCGGCGGCACGCCTACGACTACGGCGTCATCCACCTCAGCACGGACCCGATGGTCGCCCAGGCGCAACCCCCGGCGGCAGGCGGCACGCTGGGCGGCTGACCCGCCGGCTGATGGCTGAGCCGGGGGGCCCGGGGGGCGCCGGCGCCCCCCCGGGCCCCCGCGGGCGGCCCCCGAGCGCCCCGGGAGGGTTTAAAAAAAACAGCGGCCCCCCCCCCAGGCAGG
>NZ_JBHYKH010000117.1:5776-6131 GCF_042741275.1 Streptomyces sp. NPDC058964 | reverse complement strand
CGCGCGGGGGGGGCGGCCGGGGGGGGGCGGCGCCCCGGGGGGGGGGGGGCGGCGGGGGCGCCGGGGGCGCGGCCGCCCCCCCCCCCCCCCCCCCGGCGTGCGACCACTTCGCGCCCCGCTCTGTCACCGCAGTGTCGTCCGGGCATGAAATCATGGCCGCACCGGCCCAACCGGTGGGCCGTTGCCTTGGGTTGGCGATGGCTCAGGACCACAGGCCACAGCCTTCAGGGGGAGGAACGATGGCGGACAGTTTCGGACCGATGCGGAACGGGGATGCCGACCGCGGCGTGGTCGGCAAGGGGCCCGTAACCGGCCCAGCACGCCAGGATGCCATCAGATTACAAGTCGTGGTCCT
>NZ_JBHYKH010000117.1:0-5766 GCF_042741275.1 Streptomyces sp. NPDC058964 | reverse complement strand
CTATCTGGTGCTCAAAGTTTGGCGAAAATTTAGCAACTTTTCCCAACGGGGTTCCCGCACGCCGGGTGCGTGGGCATGGGCCCGGACACGGGCACTCCACGCAAGGAGCCGATCAGAGTCCTCGTCGTGGACGACCACGCCCTCTTCCGCCGCGGACTGGAGATCGTGCTCGCCGCCGAGGAGGACATCCAGGTCGTCGGCGAGGCGGGGGACGGCGCCGAGGCCGTCGACAAGGCGGCCGACCTGCTGCCCGACATCGTGCTGATGGACGTACGGATGCCCAAGCGGGGCGGGATCGAGGCGTGCACCTCCATCAAGGAGGTCGCACCCAGTGCCAAGATCATCATGCTGACGATCAGTGACGAGGAGGCCGACCTCTACGACGCCATCAAGGCGGGCGCCACCGGCTATCTCCTCAAGGAGATCTCGACGGACGAGGTGGCCACCGCCATTCGCGCGGTGGCCGACGGGCAGTCACAGATCAGCCCCTCCATGGCGTCGAAACTGCTCACCGAGTTCAAGTCGATGATCCAGCGGACGGACGAGCGCCGGCTCGTGCCCGCCCCCCGGCTGACGGACCGTGAGCTGGAGGTCCTCAAGCTCGTCGCCACGGGAATGAACAATCGCGACATCGCGAAGGAGTTGTTCATCTCCGAGAACACCGTGAAGAACCACGTCCGCAACATCCTGGAGAAGCTGCAGTTGCACTCCAGGATGGAGGCCGTGGTGTACGCGATGCGGGAGAAGATCCTCGAAATCCGGTAGGCGTCAGGCGAGGAGACGGGCGAGTTCCCTCGTGAGGGGCTCGCGCAGTTCGGGGGCGTCCACCCGTTCCACCCGCACGTCCGTGCAGTCCACCCAGTTCGCCGCCTCGACCAGGGCCTGGGCCACGGCCGGGGCCGCCTTCACGCCGCCCAGGGTGACCTGCCGGGCCACCAGGGTGCGGCCCTCGCGTGCCGGGTCGACGCGGCCGACGAGGCGCCCTCCGGACAGGACCGGCATCGCGAAGTAGCCGTAGACCCTCTTCGGCTTGGGGACGTACGCCTCCAGGCGATGGGTGAAGCCGAAGATCCGTTCCGTGCGGGCGCGCTCCCAGATCAGGGAGTCGAACGGGGACAGCAGCGTGGTGCGGTGACGGCCGCGCGCCGGCGTCTCCAGCGCCGCCGGGTCGGCCCAGGCCGGCTTGCCCCAGCCCTCCACCGCGACCGGCACCAGGCCCGAGTCCGCGATCACTGCATCGACCTGATCGCCCTTGAGACGGTGGTAGTCGGCGATGTCCGCGCGCGTGCCGACGCCGAGGGACTGGCCCGCCAGCCGGACCAGACGGCGCAGGCACTCGGCGTCGTCCAGTTCGTCGTGCAGCAGAGCGTCCGGGATCGCGCGCTCGGCGAGGTCGTACACCCGCTTCCAGCCGCGGCGCTCCACGCACACCACCTCCCCGTACATCAGCGCCCGCTCGACCGCGACCTTGGAGCCGGACCAGTCCCACCACTCGCTGGTGCGCTTGGCGCCGCCCAACTCGGTGGCCGTGAGCGGGCCTTCGGCGCGGAGCTGCTTGATGACCTGGTCGTAGGCGCCCTCGGGGAGTTCATGCGCCCAGTGCGGGCGGTCGCGGTAGGCGCGCCGGCGGAAGGCGAAGTGGGGCCACTCCTCGACCGGGAGGATGCACGCCGCGTGCGACCAGTACTCGAAGGCGTGCGGTCGTGCCGAGGGCGCGCCCTCGGACACGGGATTCCAGTAGGCGGCCTCCACCGTCCGGCGGCCCACGGCGCCCAGGCGGGCGTACGGGATGAGCTCGTGGGAGCGGGCGAGGACCGAGATGGTGTCGAGCTGGACCGCGCCGAGGTGGCGCAGGACGCCCCGGACGCCTGCCCGGTGATCGGGACTGCCGAGGAATCCCTGGGCCCGCAGGGCGATGCGGCGGGCGTCGTCCGCAGAGAGTTCGGTGGCGGGGCGCGGAAGGGTCGTCATGCGTTCGGACGATAGACGGTGGGACTGACAGCCCGCGATGAGCTGGGGTTTTCCGGCTACGTCCGTGGTTCGGGCGCCGGCAGGTAGGGCGCCGCCGAGGGCAGCCCCAGGTCGGACGGCAGCAGGGAGCCCACCCAGCAGTCCCGGCGTACTCCTTTGTTGTTGACGGCGGAGCGCAGCGTGCCTTCCATCGTGAAGCCCGCGCGTTCCGCGACCGCGCGGGAGGCGTGGTTGCCGACCTCGGCCCGCCACTCCAGCCGGTCGACGCAGGCCGCGGTGAAGGCCCAGCGGGCGGCGGCGAGGGAGGCCTCCACGATGTAGCCGTTGCCGCGGTGGGGCTTCGCCGCCCAGAAGCCGATCTCGCCCACGCCGAGTGAACGCATGGTGATGCCGAGCATCCCCACCAGGTCCCCCCGGGGCAGGAAGACGCCGAAGGTGAACATCGAGCTGTCGGCCCAGCCGTCCGGGACCATCTGCTCCGTGAAACCCTGCGCGTGCTCCGGCAGGTAGGGGGACGGGATGGTGGTCCAGCGCTGGATGTCCGGGTCCTGTGCGGCGGCGTACACCGCGTCGGTGTCCTGCGCGCCGACCGTGCGCAGGAGCAGCCGGCCGGTGGTGAGAGTGACGGGTTCCATCGCCCGATTCTGCTCGGCCGCCGTCCGGGGCGCCATCCTCACGGGAAGGGCGTCTTCGCGCCGTGTGTGAGCACGTGATCACGTTTCGCGCAATTCTCCGGAGCGATGCGGCACTATCCGCGCATCCCGCCCGTTGTCCCCTGTGGAAGCGAGCGGTAAATCGGCGGCGGACGGCCGTCGACCCGCCAGGCCTCCCGGCGTGGCCGTGTCCTCGCATACGATGGCCGTTGCTCAGTACGTCAAATGGAAACCGACCGTCCCAGGCCCGACCGGCAAGGAGACTAGCCCCCGTGTCCGTCCTCTCGAAGATCATGCGTGCAGGCGAAGGCAAGATCCTGCGCAAGCTGCACCGCATCGCGGACCAGGTCAACTCCATCGAAGAGGACTTCGTCGACCTCTCCGACGCCGAGCTGCGGGCCCTCACCGATGAGTACAAGCAGCGCTATGCCGACGGTGAGAGCCTGGACGACCTGCTCCCGGAGGCGTTCGCCACCGTCCGCGAGGCCGCCAAGCGCGTCCTGGGCCAGCGGCACTACGACGTGCAGCTCATGGGTGGCGCCGCCCTCCACCTCGGCTACGTCGCCGAGATGAAGACCGGCGAGGGCAAGACCCTCGTCGGCACCCTGCCCGCTTATCTGAACGCCCTCTCCGGAGACGGCGTCCACCTCATCACGGTCAACGACTACCTGGCCGAGCGCGACTCCGAGATGATGGGCCGCGTCCACAAGTTCCTGGGCCTGAACGTCGGCTGCATCCTGGCCAACATGACGCCGGCCCAGCGCCGCGAGCAGTACGAGTGCGACATCACGTACGGCACGAACAACGAGTTCGGCTTCGACTACCTGCGCGACAACATGGCGTGGTCCAAGGACGAGCTCGTCCAGCGCGGCCACAACTTCGCCATCGTCGACGAGGTCGACTCCATCCTGGTCGACGAGGCCCGTACGCCGCTGATCATCTCCGGCCCGGCCGACCAGGCCACCAAGTGGTACGGCGACTTCGCCAAGCTCGTCACGCGCCTGAAGAAGGGCGAGGCGGGCAACCCGCTCAAGGGCGTCGAGGAGACCGGCGACTACGACGTCGACGAGAAGAAGCGCACGGTCGCCATCCACGAGGCCGGCGTCTCCAAGGTCGAGGACTGGCTGGGCATCGACAACCTCTACGAGTCGGTGAACACCCCGCTGGTCGGCTACCTCAACAACGCCATCAAGGCCAAGGAGCTCTTCAAGAAGGACAAGGACTACGTCGTCATCGACGGCGAGGTCATGATCGTCGACGAGCACACCGGCCGTATCCTCGCCGGCCGCCGCTACAACGAGGGCATGCACCAGGCGATCGAGGCGAAGGAAGGGGTGGACATCAAGGACGAGAACCAGACGCTCGCCACGATCACCCTGCAGAACTTCTTCCGCCTCTACAAGAAGCTCTCCGGCATGACCGGTACGGCGATGACCGAGGCCGCCGAGTTCCACCAGATCTACAAGCTCGGCGTGGTCCCGATCCCGACGAACAAGCCGATGATCCGCAAGGACCAGTCGGACCTGATCTACCGCACCGAGGTCGCCAAGTTCGAGGCCGTCGTCGACGACATCGCCGAGAAGCACGAGAAGGGCCAGCCGATCCTGGTCGGCACCACCTCGGTCGAGAAGTCCGAGTACCTCTCGCAGCAGCTCAGCAAGCGCGGCATCCAGCACGAGGTGCTCAACGCCAAGCACCACGAGCGCGAGGCGCAGATCGTCGCCCAGGCCGGCCGCAAGGGCGCCGTCACGGTCGCCACGAACATGGCCGGCCGTGGTACGGACATCAAGCTCGGCGGCAACCCCGAGGACCTCGCCGAGGCGGAGCTGCGCCAGCGCGGCCTCGACCCCGAGGAGCACATCGAGGAGTGGGCCCACGCCCTGCCCGCCGCCCTGGAGCGTGCCGGGCTGGCGGTCAAGGCCGAGAAGGAAGAGGTCGAGGAGAGCGGCGGCCTCTACGTGCTGGGCACCGAGCGGCACGAGTCGCGCCGTATCGACAACCAGCTGCGCGGTCGTTCCGGCCGTCAGGGCGACCCGGGCGAGTCCCGCTTCTACCTCTCCCTCGGCGACGATCTGATGCGGCTGTTCAAGGCCCAGATGGTCGAGCGCGTGATGTCCATGGCGAACGTGCCGGACGACGTGCCGATCGAGAACAAGATGGTGACGCGCGCGATCGCCTCCGCCCAGTCGCAGGTCGAGCAGCAGAACTTCGAGACCCGTAAGAACGTCCTGAAGTACGACGAGGTCCTCAACCGGCAGCGCGAGGTCATCTACGGCGAGCGCCGCCGCGTCCTGGAGGGCGAGGACCTGCACGAGCAGGTGCAGCACTTCATGGACGACACGATCGACGCCTACATCGGTGCCGAGACCGCCGAGGGCTTCCCGGAGGACTGGGACCTCGACCGGCTGTGGGGCGCGTTCAAGCAGCTCTACCCGGTGAAGGTCACCATCGACGAGCTGGAGGACGCGGCCGGCGACCGGGCCGGGCTGACCGCCGAGTTCATCTCCGAGTCCATCAAGGACGACATCCACGAGCAGTACGCGGCGCGCGAGGCGCAGCTCGGCTCCGAGATCATGCGTGAGCTGGAGCGCCGGGTCGTGCTGTCGGTCCTGGACCGCAAGTGGCGCGAGCACCTCTACGAGATGGACTACCTCCAGGAGGGCATCGGCCTGCGCGCGATGGCGCAGAAGGACCCGCTGGTCGAGTACCAGCGCGAGGGCTTCGACATGTTCACCGCGATGATGGACGGCATCAAGGAGGAGTCCGTCGGCTACCTGTTCAACCTGGAGGTCCAGGTCGAGCAGCAGGTCGAGGAGGTCCCGGTCGAGGACGCCCAGCCGGTGGCCGAGGGCGTCCAGGACGCGGTGCCGGCCCAGGCGGGCTCACGCCCGGAGATCCGCGCCAAGGGGCTCGACGCCCCGCAGCGGCGCGGCCTGCACTTCTCCGCGGCGACCGTGGACGGTGAGGGCGGCCTCGTCGAGGGCGACTTCACGTACGACGACGACGAGCCCGTGCGCTCCGAGTCCGACGGTCTCACGCGCGCGGAGCGCCGCAAGCAGGCCAAGGGCGGACGCCGCCGCAAGAAGTGACCGTGCGGTGCCTGCGGGCACCGTGGCCGGGGGGGGGGGGGGGGCGGGCGCGC
>NZ_JBHYKH010000116.1:0-20327 GCF_042741275.1 Streptomyces sp. NPDC058964 | reverse complement strand
GCCCCCGGCCCCGCGCGGGGGCGCGGGGGGCCGCCCCCCCCCCCCCCCCGGCTCAGGCCAGTCCCAGCCGCTCGGCCGCCGTGGCCGCGTCGACCGGAACGGTGACCGGCTGCGGGGCACCCGCGACGGCCCAGTCCGGGTCCTTGAGGCCGTTCCCGGTGACCGTGCACACGATCCGCTGGCCCGGGTCGACCTTGCCCTGCTCGGCGGCCTTCAGCAGACCGGCCACGGACGCGGCCGAGGCGGGCTCCACGAAGACACCCTCCTGAGCGGCCAACAGCCGGTAGGCGCGCAGGATTTCACGGTCCGTCACCTCGTCGATGAGGCCGCCGGACTCGTCCCGCGCCGCCAGGGCGTACTGCCAGGACGCAGGGTTGCCGATGCGGATGGCGGTGGCGATGGTCGACGGGTCCTTCACGATCTCGCCGCGCACGATCGGGGCGCTGCCCGAGGCCTGGAAGCCCCACATACGGGGCGTCCTGGTGGCCACGCCGTCGGCGGCGTACTCCCGGTACCCCTTCCAGTACGCGGTGATGTTGCCCGCGTTGCCCACCGGCAGCACATGGATGTCGGGGGCGTCGCCCAGCATGTCCACGATCTCGAAGGCCGCGGTCTTCTGCCCCTCGATGCGCACCGGGTTCACCGAATTGACCAGCGCCACCGGGTAGTTGTCGCTCAGATTACGGGCGAGCGTGAGGCAGTCGTCGAAGTTGCCGTCGACCTGGAGGATCTTCGCACCGTGCACGAGGGCCTGGCCCATCTTGCCGAGCGCGATCTTCCCCCGCGGAACCAGTACGGCGGAGACCATCCTGGCCCGCACGGCGTACGCGGCGGCGGAGGCGGACGTATTGCCCGTGGAGGCGCAGATGACGGCCTTGGCCCCCTCCTCCTTGGCCTTGCTGATGGCCATGGTCATACCGCGGTCCTTGAAGGACCCGGTGGGGTTCGCGCCCTCCACCTTGAGGTGGACCTCGCAGCCCGTGCGCTCGGAGAGCACCTGCGCGGGCACGAGGGGCGTGCCGCCCTCGCGGAGCGTCACGACCGGCGTGGTGTCGGATACCGGCAGCCGGTCCCGGTACTCCTCGATGATTCCGCGCCACTGGTGGGTCATTGCTGGTTACTCTCCTTCAACCCGCATGATGCTGGCGACACCCCGCACGGTGTCGAGCTTGCGCAGCGCCTCGACGGTCCCGGTCAGGGAGGCGTCGGACGCGCGGTGGGTGACGACGACGAGGGACGCCTCGCCGTCCTTGCCCTGCTGCCGAACCGTATCGATCGACACCCCGTGCTCGGCGAACACGGTCGCCACCTGGGCCAGTACGCCCGGTTTGTCGGCGACGTCCAGGCTGATGTGGTATCGCGTGACGACGTCGCCCATGGGCGAGACGGGCAGCGCGGCGTACGCCGACTCACCGGGCCCCGTCGCGCCGTTGAGCCGGTTGCGGCACACGGCGACGAGGTCGCCGAGGACGGCGGAGGCGGTGGGGGCGCCGCCGGCGCCCGGACCGTAGAACATGAGCTGGCCGGAGGCGTCCGACTCGACGAACACGGCGTTGTACGCGCCGCGCACGGAGGCGAGCGGGTGGCTCAGCGGGATCATCGCGGGGTGCACGCGCGCGGTGACCGAGCCCCCGTCCGCCGCCCGCTCACAGATGGCGAGCAGCTTGATGGTGCAGCCCATCTCCTTCGCCGAGGCGAAGTCGGCGGCGGTGACCTCGGTCATGCCCTCGCGGTACACGTCGTCGAGGCGCACCCGCGTGTGGAAGGCGATGCCGGCGAGGATCGCGGCCTTGGCTGCGGCGTCGAAGCCCTCGACGTCGGCGGTGGGGTCGGCCTCCGCGTACCCGAGGGCGGTGGCCTCGTCCAGCGCCTCCTGGTACCCGGCTCCCGTGGAGTCCATCTTGTCGAGGATGAAGTTGGTCGTGCCGTTGACGATCCCGAGCACCCGGTTGACCTTGTCACCGGCGAGGGACTCGCGCAGCGGCCGGATCAGCGGGATGGCGCCGGCGACGGCGGCCTCGTAGTAGAGGTCCTTGTCGTTCTCCTCGGCGGCGGCGTGCAGGGCGGCCCCGTCCTGGGCCAGCAGCGCCTTGTTGGCGGAGACGACGGACGCGCCGTGCTCGAAGGCGGTGGTGATCAGGGAACGTGCGGGCTCGATCCCGCCGATGACCTCGACCACGACGTCGATGTCGCCGCGTTTGACGAGGGCGGTGGCGTCGGTGGTGACGAGGGCCGGGTCGATGCCCTCGCGCACCTTGGACGGCCGCCGGACCGCGACGCCCGCCAGTTCGACCGGGGCACCGATCCGCGCGGCGAGGTCGTCGGCGTGCGTCGTCATGATGCGCGCCACCTCTGAGCCGACAACCCCACAGCCCAGCAGCGCCACCTTCAGCGGACGCGTACGCATCATCCGACCTCGTTTCCTCATACCGTCTACGGTTCGACCAGTCTCACTCACCGGACGGGAGTTTCTACCCTTCGTCCGGATCGTGAGACATCTATTTCATTTTGGCGGGACGGGTGGACCGGAGATCTTCCGGCCCTCCGCGCCCCGGTTCCGGGCCCTCTTCTTCGGCCCGCGTCTTCGGTCCTCTTCTTCGGTCCTCATCCGACGTCGAGACGCAGGAGGTCCTCCTCCGTCTCGCGGCGGACGATCACCCGCGCCTCGCCGTCGCTCACCGCGACGACGGGCGGCCGGAGCACGTGGTTGTAGTTGCTGGCCATGGAACGGCAGTACGCGCCCGTGGCCGGCACCGCGATCAGGTCACCCGGTGCCAGATCGGCCGGCAGGAAGGCGTCCTTGACCACGATGTCCCCGCTCTCGCAGTGCTTGCCGACGACTCGCGCGAGCATCGGCTCGGCGTCCGAGGTACGGGAGACGAGGCAGACGCTGTACTCGGCGTCGTAGAGCGCGGTGCGGATGTTGTCGGACATGCCGCCGTCGACGGAGACGTACGTACGCAGCCCGTCGAGCGGCTTGATGGTGCCGACCTCGTACAGCGTGAAGGCGGTCGGTCCGACGATGGCCCGCCCCGGCTCGACGGAGATACGAGGAGTCCGCAGCCGGGCGGCATCGCACTCGCGGCTGACGATCTCCGTGAGCGCCTTGGCGATCTCATGGGGCTCGCGGGGGTCGTCGTCGCTGGTGTAGGCGATGCCGAGCCCGCCGCCGAGGTCGATCTCGGGCAGCTCGACACCGTGCTCGTCGCGGATGTCCTTCAGCAGCCCCACCACACGGTGTGCCGCGACCTCGAACCCGGACATGTCGAAGATCTGCGAGCCGATGTGGCTGTGGATCCCGATCAGCTCGAGCCCGTCGAGCTGGAGCGCCCGCCGCACGGCCTCGGCGGCCTGACCGCCGGCCAGCGGAATCCCGAACTTCTGGTCCTCGTGGGCGGTGGCGATGAACTCGTGGGTGTGCGCCTCGACGCCCACGGTGATACGGATCTGCACGCGCTGCCGCCTGCCGAGCGACTGGGCGACGTGGGCGACCCGCACGATCTCCTGGAAGGAGTCGAGAACGATCCGTCCCACACCGGCCTCGACGGCCCGCTCGATCTCGGCCACGGACTTGTTGTTGCCGTGGAAGGCGATGCGGTCGGCGGGCATCCCGGCGGACAGGGCGGTGGCCAGCTCACCGCCCGAGCACACGTCGAGGTTGAGCCCCTCCTCGTGCAGCCACCGCACGACGGCCCGCGACAGGAAGGCCTTCCCGGCGTAGAAGACGTCGGCGTCGTGCCCGAAGGCGGTGCGCCAGGCACGCGCCCGCGCCCGGAAGTCGGCCTCGTCGAGGACGTAGGCGGGGGTACCGAACTCCTCCGCGAGCCGCTTGACGTCGATACCGCCGACGGTGACGACGCCATCGGCGCCACGGGCGACCGTCTGGGCCCACACCTTGGCGTCCAGGGCGTTGAGGTCGGCGGGCGGCGCGGAATAGTGGCTCTCGGTGAGGACGTCGGCGTGACGGGGCCCGGCGGGGTGTGCGGAACGGCTCATGTCTGTGGCTCTCTGTGGGCTCTCCGGGCGCTCGCTCTACGGGCGCGCTCAGAGGTGGTCGGGTGCGTCGATGCCGAGCAGGGACAGGCCACCGGCCAGCACCGTCCCGGCGGCTTCGGCGAGGGCGAGCCGGGCGCGGTGGGTGGCCGAGGGTTTCTCCTCGCCGCGGGGCAGCACGGCGGGCAGGAAGGGCAGGACGGCATCGGCGAGGGTGACGAGATGCCGGGCGAGCCGGTCCGGGGCACGGTGGGTGGCGGCCGCGGTGAGGATGCGGGGGTGGTCGGCGAGGGCGGTGACGAGATCACGCACGTCGAGGTCCGTCACCTCGCCCGGGTCGGCCTCGAAGCCGAGGCGGGCGGCGTTGCGGCCGAGGGCCCGGGTGCGGGCGTGCGCGTAACGGACCCGGAAGAGGGGGTTGCCCTCGCGCTGGACCAGGTGGTCGGCGGTGATCCGGGGCCGGTCGTGCGCGGCGGGGTGGAGCAGGGCCCAGCGGGCGGCGTCGGGACCGAGCGGGGCGGGGTCCTCCGGAGCGGGGACGGGACGCAGGTTGACGGGCTCCCGGTGGTCGATCTCGACCCGCCCGCCCTGAGCGGCCACGATCCGCACGAGCGCGTCGGCGACGACCTCGGCACGGGCCTCGTAGGGCACACGCACCTCGACGACCTGCCCCGCCAGTGCATCCCCGTGCCCGTACACCGGCCCCTGCTCCCGGATCTCCCGTACGAGCGCGGCGACGGGCTCGGCCGCGCCTCTCAGGCTGATGTTGATGAACCCGGGCCCGGTGACGACGACGTCCCCGACCCCGTCCTCCCCCACGAGATGCGGCCGGAGGATCTCGGCGACCCGGTGCGCCGGCTGCCCGGCCGGACGGGCGAGCTGGAGCGCGACGTTGGTGGCGTAGTCGCCACACCCTCCGGGCCCGGGCACGGTCACCACGACCCGCTCGGGCACGGCCACACTCAGCGCCCCCTCGTCAACGGCACGACGCACCGCGCGCAGCACGGTACGGGAGAGCTCGACGGGGGTCACGGGACAAGCGTATGGGAGGAGGGGGGTGGGTATGCGAGCCGGTTTACGGAAGGTCCGGGATGTGGACGGGGGGCCTGGGGTGCCGGGCGCGTCGGGCGCGTCGGGCGGGGCCGGCGTGCCGGGCGGGGCCGAGGGGTGCGGGCATGCTGAGCACGGGGACGGGGTACGGGCCCGTGCTCACAGTAGGGGCACGGGGCACGGGGTGCGGGGTGCGGGCGTGCTGAGCACGGGTGGCAGGCGAGCCGGGTGGGGGTATGGGCTGTGCAGGCGAGCCGGGCGGGGGTAGGGGTTGTGCCGGCGTGGGTCGAGGAGCGGGCCACGGGTCGGGGAGCGGCGCTCCGGGGGTCGGGGGTCGGGGAGCGGTCCGGGGGCCGGGGGCCGGGGACGGCCTGGACGGCGGGGCCGACGGAGGTCGACGCACACCACCCTCCCCCACTCAGCAACCGTCTGCCGCCGGGACGGGTCCTCAGCCGTCCTCAGCCACTGCTCCGACCGGCGCGCTCCGCCGAGAACTCGGCGTCCTCGCTACCGAAGGACTCACCGTCGAAAGCCTCGCCCTCACCCTCCACGCCGGATGCTCCCTTCCTCCCGCGCTCGATCAAGTGCCGGACGAGGCTGACGAGTTCGGCGGGCTCGAAGGGTTTGGCGAGAAACGCGTCGACGCCGACGTCGAGACCGCTCTCGACCTCGTACTGCGTACAGGCGCTGACGATGGCAAGGGGAAGATCCCGAGTCACCGGGTCGGCACGCAACCGGGCGGCGGTCCGCAACCCGTCCAGCCGCGGCATGACCACGTCCAGAGTCACGACGTCGGGGCGCACCTCATGCACCACATCCAGACACTCGGCACCATCGGCCGCGGTCACGACCTCGAGCCCCTCCAGCTCAAGATTGACCCTGATCAGCTGCCGGATGACCTTGTTGTCGTCCACAACAAGCACCCGGCCCGACGCGCCCGGCACAACTCGAGAGTAGGTCGGCACCAGCCACCGCGTCCGGCTTTTCCCCACTTCCACCCCACGCGGGTGAGCCGCCCCGCCCGGCCGCCATAAACCCGTTCATGAACACCCCGGCAGAGCTGGTAGTGTTCTACCCGTCGCCGCGAGCAAGCAGCTCAACGCCAGACGCCCCCGTAGCTCAGGGGATAGAGCAACGGCCTCCGGAGCCGTGTGCGCAGGTTCGAATCCTGCCGGGGGCACCCAGCATGAGGTGCCCAAAGACCCCGTCACCAGCGGAAACGCTGAGGCCGGGGTCTTCGCGTATGTGCAGGCGTATGCGGCCCGGAGCGGGCGTATGTCGGAGGCTGTGGACGAGGCGTGGACGGGATCTTGGGGCATCGTCGCAGGTCGCTGGCTGCTGACTGGCCCTGGGCTCGGCTTGCCCTCAAGGTCGGGCGACCGGCACGGCCCCAGCCGTGAGGTCCGGAGCAGCCGACTGCTTAGATCGCTGGCATGACGGACTGGTCCCAGCTCCACCACGCCTACGGCACGGCGGAAGACATTCCCGGCCTGCTCGACGCAGTGAGCCCGGCCCCGAAGGACTCAGGATGGGCCGACCTTTGGTCCCGGCTGTGCCATCAAGGGACCGTCTACTCAGCGAGCTACGCGGCCCTGCCCGCCCTGCGCGACATGGCACGCCAGTGGTCACCCGCGGACAGACAGATGCCACTCACGCTCGCCGGCGCCATCGCAGCCAGCACTGATCGGCCATACGAGGAGCAAGATCCCCACGTGGCCTACGCCTCGGAGATGTCGGACCTGGTGCAACTGACCGAGGAAGCTCTTCGGGATCCCATCCTCGCCAACGACCCCGCTACTTACGTCTACCTGCTGGCTGCGCTCCTCAGCTTCGAGGGGGACGAGGTCTGGGGTGAGCAGCTCGACGGACTGAACGACGATGAGTTCGAAGTCCCGTGCCCCTCGTGCAGCACGGAGAACTTCGTAGCTTTCGGCGAGTACGGCTTCTTCTCGACCACGGACAGCATGTACATGAACGAGACCACGGCAAGGAAAATGCCGCTGCAGCCTGCGGACACCTCAGCCCTGGAGGGGCTGGCCCAAAGGCTCCACAGTCGCGCACTCGCAGACGGTCAGACGACTGTCGCGCATAAGTTGACCTACGTTTTCGGCAAAACACAGTGCGCCGAGTGCGACGAGGTCTTCAGCGTCGCGGAAGCCATCACCACTCGCTGGGACGCGTGAAATACGGGACTGGCAAAGTGGAGCCTCTTGCTGAGGCACCTCGAATCAGGCATTGCTCCAAGCTTGGCGATGGCGAGCCACGCTGTAGACCTGCTCCACCTGGTCGGTCGTGAGCACGCCTGAGAGCGGAGCGAGTGCAGATAACTGGCGCTCCTGGTACACCCGGACATCGAGCTGCGTAGCGACCACCTTCAGCTCGGTGACACCGACGAAGACGAGCACCGGCTCCACCGGCACCGGGAAGTCGCAATAGCGCTCAAGCACTCGGGCGACGCGCTTGGCCTCCGCCCGGCTCTTGCGTGCGTAGGGCGCCGGTTTCCCGCGATCGACTGTCACCGAATCGTCCCCGACCCACACCGCCCTCCTGTCGTGGTGCTTCGTATTGATGCTGAACACTCCACCAGGCCCGATCAATAAGTGATCGATATCCACTTTGTTGGCCAAGGGGATGGAGTGCAGCACGCACCAGCCGTGGCGCCCCAAGCGGTTGAGCTCGGCTCCTACTCGCCGCTCCCCCGCCAACCCCTTTCGCCAGGAGTCCCATTCCGAGGGGCGCCGCAGAAGCCGTGAGACGACTCGCTCCATCAGCCCGGGGCCGGATTCGGCGAGCAGATCACGCAAGGACCGCCCGGGAGGGTTGACGGCCAGGTCGTCGGCCGGCGCCAGAGGGGGCAGCATCGGACGCGCCTGAGCCTCCGGCGCCCTGCCCGACGAGACCGGCTCGGTGAGGTTCTGTAAGTGCTTCGTGAGTACGGCGATCACGTCGTCGCGATGCTCGGCCCGTAAGACCGTGATGTCCCCCGTCGTGACGTCCGCCCAACCAACCGCGGTGCCGTCAGGCAGGTTGGCGTACAGACGATCATGCCCGTACCGCTTCCAGCGCGTGACGTGCAGCTCCACAAGGCCCCCTGTGCTCTCGCGTTGGCGTTGCCGACATGCCAGCAGCAAGCGCGAGGAGGCCACAAGACCGCAGGGCAAGTAACGCGACCCAGCTCGTCCTTTCCGGACGCAGCATCGGCGCAGGTAGCACAAGACGAGGGAGGCCCCAGGCGACATGCCTGAGGCCTCAGTGTGGGTGCAGGTTGTCTCACTCGTACTCGCGGAGCAGGTCCTCGATGCGCCGGTTGGCCACGTCCTGCCGTCCGTCGAGGCACTTCGCGTACCGGGTCAGCAGGACCTCAACGCTGTTGCCGGCGCGCTCGGCAACCTCGGTGGGATCCACTCCGGCATTGAGCCACGTCGACAGCGCCGAGTGCCGAAGATCGTACGGCCTACTGGCGAGCGGCGAAGCCGCGACAGCCGGCGGAAGCGCCAGGAGTCGAGCCTCCTGCCACAGGCGGTAGTAGGTCGAGGACGGGACAACCGAACCCTTTTCACTGAAGAAGAGCCGCCCGTCTTCCGCCGTGCCGAACGTGGCCAGGTGCTCGCGCAGCACGGCGACGAGCTGGGGCGGGATGGGCACACGCCGAACATCCTCGGTCGGCCGATTCTTGAGCCCGCGGTCGTCGTGTGTCTCCCCTGAATCGGTCCATTGCTTGCCCACGGAAGGACGTGTCCGATGGAGCAGCGCCGAGCCCCAACCGTGCTCGGGCAGCACCAGGTCAGTCTCGACCAGGCCGACTGCCTCTGCGGGCCGGAGGCCACCGAAGTACATCGCCGCGAACAGCCCGACGAGGCGCCGGCCGCGAGCACGTCGGTAGCCGCCCACGTAGGACACCGCCGCCAGGAGGTTGCGTGCCTGCTCCGGATTGGCGACAACGCGCGGATCGACCTGGTTCGAAACCTTCGGCTTTTGCCAGCAAACCGCCGTGATCGGATTCTCACGGAGCTCCCCCAGGTCAACTGCGTAGTTCGCGGCGTTGACGAGAGTCCGTCGCTTACGCCGCACAGTCTCAGCGGCGGCCGCGGTGCCGTCGAGCTTCAGCTTCAGCCCGTCGAGCACCGCACGGGCCGTTGCCGGCTCAGCGAGATCCGCAAGCGGCCGGGATGCCTTGGCCACCCAGTGCAGAACGTTTCGAACGTGATCCGGAACCTCCCGGTCGTTGGGCCCCGGCATCACGAAGGCCCAGTTGCGTAAGGCCCTGCGGATCTCCTCGTCGGACGGCCGTCCTGCGCGCTCCACGAGCAGTTCCATGGTCACGCTGGTAAGTGATTCGTTGATGCCGTCGCGCGTATTGGGCGCAGCATGGGGCCATTTCATCGCGAGGTACCTGAGGGCGAAGCCGTACCAGGACAACGGCGACTTCTTCTGTTCCATCGAGGCTGGAAGACCAGCCTCCGTGTCGAACTCTTCGCCGCCCCGCATGGCGCTCATGAGCTTCACTCGGTAGTGATCAGCGAGCGCCTTGGTACGGAACGAGTCCGAGAAGACGTTGCCCGCGACAGACCAGCGCACTCCGTACGACGGCGTCTTGGTGTCCCGCTTACGTACGCCCCAGACCTTGACGTCGAGAGACTTCACGCAGCCTCCTCCAGCTGTCGGAGCCACGAGGCGAAGTCACTACGCCAGACCCGAAGCTCACCGTTGGGGAGCTTGAACGCGGCCGGCCCCTGTCCCAGCTCGCGCCAGCGGTAAAACGTCCGCCGAGAAACGCCGCCCAGCTCGGCCAGGACTTGGCGAACAGTCATCAGTTCGTCGCGGCGGGCATCCATGTCGGTTCTCCTTCCGTTCCGGGGGCGGGCTCGAGAGATTCGGCAAGCCAGGCTTCGGCGCTCGACAGGCCGGTGCCGGCGAAGACCCAGTGCGCGAGGACGAGCGTGGTCTCACCGTCCTGCGGGACGGGCGGTGCAGCTTGGGCCCGGCGCCAGTCGGCGCGGGCGTCGCGGAGGGCGCCGAGGGTGGTGGAGTAGCGGCGGGACTTCGTGGAGAAGTGACCGCGGAAGCCGAGCATGTGAGCCCAGGCCCGCAGGCGGAGCTCTGCCAGCTCGGCACGGGCGCCCAACGTCCAAGCGGTTCGGATCAACCGCCGGGCGTGTTCGCTGATCTGGACCTGCGCCAGCTCAGCCAGGAATTTGATAGGCCGGTCCAGAGTGCCGGTCGCGGTCTCTGCTCCCTTGGTGGCGTATTTGGCGATGTACGCCGCTACGGCCCGCTCGGTCAGCTCCTGGCCGTCGTCGAAGTCGGCGGAGCGGATCGTGCGGACGTCGAGCTGACGGCCGAAGACGAAGGTGTGGGGCCGCCCGTCGATCACCGGCCCGCCGACACGCGCCGCAGTGGCAGCTGCCCGAACGGCATCGGTCAGCAGCTCGGCGGTCGCCCAGCAGGGAGGAGCGGAGTCGCCACCCTCAGGGCCGTCGAGGCGGATCACGGCGTGGAAGTGGACGGCACCCCGCTTCTGGTATTCGGCCACCTTCGCGAAGGAGATCCGGGCATGGTTCCGGAAGGCTCGCTGAGTAAGGCCGGCCCGCTTGGCAACCTCACGGCGGAGGTAGATCGAGAACCGCCGCCACAGTGCACCCGCGTGCGCGTTCCATAGCACGGCCGCCTCGTAGTCGTAGGAGTCCGGGTCGAGTGGCATCCCCAGGACAGCGTCACCTTCCTCGTGCCGGACGCCGCAACGGCAGTTCCGGCCCCCGGAGGGTCGGTTGTGGACCGGGCCGAAGCTCGGGGCGGTGAAGGTGGCGAAGACGCGCGGGTGTGTTGCGACCTGCTCGGGCGTGCCCTTGCCGCCGCGGAGCCCGGCGGTGATCAGGTGGTAAGTGTCGCGACGGTAAGTCTCGGCGCAGGCCGCGCACCGGGTGGCGCGGCGGTTGTTGCAGCGGACGAGGAGCTGACCGGCGGGTAGAGCCGACGAGTCCAGGTGGTGCAGAACGCGGCCGATCTCGCCGGTCGTCTGGTCCACCGCGTACTCGGTACGGTGGCCGTCGAGGCGGACGGGGTGAGTGCAGCCGCCCAGTCCGGACAGTTGGTGGGCCAGCTCGGGCATGGTGCCGAGGGAGGCCAGCATGGAGAGTTCCGCCAGCGGGGGCGGAGTCTGCCGGGTGATGATGGCAGTTCCTTTCGGCTGTTGTGACGGTTGGGAGGGACGGTCCCGGGGCGGCGGGATGCTTGGCGGCTTGTTGCCACCCCGGTGGCCGGTCAGCGCTTGTGCGCGCTGCTGAGGAGGGAGCGCAGGACCACGGCGGCGACGGCCACGGACACGGCCGATACGGCGACTGCCGCCAGGAGCGCGGTGAGCACGATGCCGACGACGGCCACGGCGGCGACCGCGCCGACACCGACGCCCACGTACGGAGCGATTGGGCGGCCGGCCGCGGAGAACGGAGCTTGTGTCTGCTGAGGTGTGACGGTTGTCGTCGGCCGAGTCGGGATGTCGGGCAGCTTCGGGCGGAGCACGGCGAACCTCCTTGTCAGTGGTGGGTGCCGTCGACGACGCCGACCCCGGAACGGGTGCCGGACTCGATGGCGGGTGCGAGGAAGGTGTGCGAGAGCCAGAAGCCGAACAGCGCGATCACGACGGCGACCCAGAGCCGAACGCCGAGAAACTTGATCGCAGCCCAGGCGATGACGCCCAGGACGAAGACGAGCGGCAGTGAGACGGTCACGGGAGCTCCCTCAGCGGACGGCGCAGCGGTGGGTACGGGCGGCCAGCTCGGCGGCGGCACGGCTGTCGTAGTCAGTGGCGAAGCCACAGCGCGGAGCCGTGCAGGCGGCGGTGTGCTTCTCGCGGCCCCAACCGTCGTAGTAGGTGGCGACCTGAACGGGCCCTATGCGGGTGACGTTGCGGAAGCGGCGGTTGGCGGCCATCAGCGGGTCTCCTTCGGGGTTTCGCCGGTGAAGTCGGCGGCGTGCTCGGCCAGCCAGCGCAAGATCTCGTCGCCCTCGTAGCTGTCGGCGGCGAGGATCACGGGCTCGGCGATGAGCACGGCCTCGGTAAGGCGGTTCTGTCGGGTCAGCTCGGCGGCGCGTTGCAGCACGCGGAGCGTGGACGGACGCACGGTTGCAAGTCCTCCGGTGTCAGGTGAGTTGAGCGGCGATGACTTCGGCCAGCGGCATCGGGACACCGAGCCGGGCTCGAAGGGTCGAGGTGTCGATGGGCGTTCCGGTCCGGGCGCGGTGTTCGTCGGCGACCTTGCGCGCGAGCGTGACGAGCGCCGGCGGAACCGGGGGTGTGGAGGGTGGAGCCGGTTTCGGCTCGGCAGCGGGCGATTCAGGTGCAGAGGCAGGGGCGTCCGGGGCCATGGATTCCGGGACCGACTCACGACCCGCCTCTGCGGTGGCTCCGTGGGCGAGCAGCGTCCCGCCCAGGAAGGCGACCGCAGGCCATCCGGCGACGAGGATGCGTAGCCAGGCGGGTACGGCGCCCAGGTCGAGGAGCCCGGCCGTGGAGACGTTGGCACCGAGCGATGCGGTCAAGGCGACGAGGAACCAGCACCACCCAGCCCCTTTCGTCCCGCCGGAGCGGAGCCGCCGCCAGGCCGCCACCAACAGCAGGTCGACGGAGACCGGGTAGGCCCATGCCTTCCATCCGTGCTGTCCGGCAGCCGACGCCAGGTCGTGCAGATGGGCGAAGGAAAGCGCGGCGGCGATCACCGCTTGGACGAGCGCAGCGTCGAGGCGGACGGGCAAGGCACGCACGGCGCGACTCCTTCCGGTTCCAGGCATGGAGGGGGTAGGGACTTGGCACGAGACGGCCGTGCCGGCCGTGGGAACGCGGGCGGTTACTCGGCGACCGGGCGAGCAGTGGCCACAGGCCCGGATGCCTCAATCGGCATCGGCGGGACGTGAGGCCGGAAGGGATCGAGCCCCGGTACGTCGGGGGCGTGGTGAGCAGTCGCGCGGCAAGTTGCCGCAGCGTCGGCGAGGGAGAGGTACGGGGTACGAATACGTGACCAGCCGCCGGAGGTGTCACCGATAACGGCCAGACCGGGCAGCTCAGGGGCGATGGCGCAGGCTGCGAGGACCGCCTCAGGGGCGATGTCGCCGAGCGCCATCTTCGCCGAGGCCTCGTCGTTCACGCGGTGACAGACCCGGCCGGTCAGCTGAGCACGGAGCATGGTCGCGCCCTTGCCGAGTTCGGAACCGAAGCGCTGCCCGCAGACTTCGAGGTAGATTCCAGCGGCCCGACCGAGTTGGGCGAGCCGAATGAGCTGGGTGACCATTTCGTCCCGCCGTTCCTCCTCCTTCCGTGTCGCGACGAGGAAGAGCTCGGCCACCTCGTCGACGAAGAGGACGATCGGAGCGGGACATGCCTCCTCGGGTAGTCCCCAGATGTCCGAGGTGATCAGCTCTTCGGGGGTGCCGGGGTCGATGCCCTGCCGGGCCTTGATCAGGTCGTATCGGTCCTCCATTTCCTTCACGAGCACGGGAAGCAGTTCGGCCGCCTGGTCCGGGTCGGTCGCCAAGGCGGAGAGCCGGGGCCCGAAGGGTGCCAGCTCAACCCCGCGCTTGCAGTCGATTCCGACCAGGACCACCGGCTGGGCGGCAAGCCCGGCCAGCAGGTTCCGCAGGTACATGGACTTGCCCGAGAGCGTGGCGCCGAGCACCAGTTCATGGGGAACAGTCCGGTAGTCCCGCACAAACGCGGTCGCGTCTTCCCGTAACGCCACCGGGACCTGAAGCGGGCCGCCGTTGAGCCGACGGGGCATCCTCACCTTCCGCAGCACATCGAAGCCGACAAGCCGCAACTCGACGACGCCGGGCTTGATGTCCCGCACGTGGACGGCGTGGACGCCCCACGCATGCCGGAGGCGTTCAACGGAGGCCGCCACGTCTGCCGGCTCCTGGCCCGGGACAAGGCGCAGCCGCATCCGCAGGCCGGTCGTGGTGGGCCTGATCACGCCCCGACGAGGGGGCACCGGCCGGACCTCACGCCGGGTGGCCGTCCGAACGGCCAGCGCCCGCCACCGGGACGGCTGCACGGTCAGACCGCAGGCGTCCATGGTCGAGGAGTACGAGGCCAGCAGCCGGGCCACCGAGAGCGGCAGCCCGACCGTGGACCAGTACGCCGCCGGGTAGGCGCGCCGGGCGTAGGCGGCCCCACCTATGGCAGCGAGCGGACCACCCAGCTCGGCCAACGTCACCAGGTCCGTCACAGCGATCAGCCCGCCTGAGCCATCGAGAAGGCACCCGGAGCCACAGCGGTCGCCCGGTAGGCGATGCCGTGCCGCTCCTGGCCGTTGAACACGCTCTGCCACGGCCGCGCCACCAGGCCCGGCAGCGACACCGGAGCACCGACCGTCAGGCCCTCGGTCACTCCGCTTTCCGGGACAGTGACTTGGATCAGCGATGACTCGCCCTCGTCGATGTAGACGACACCGACGGTCATCAGCGCCTCACCGGTCACCGCATCCTTGGCGATCTCCCCGGTCTGCCGGTCGCGCACCTTCGGCGCCGGGGCCTCGGTGAGCAGGATCGTGGCGGTCGAGGCGTCAACTCGGATCACACGCACAGGAATTGCTCCTTCTAGGGTCGATCAACCTGCCGACCTGACAGGTTGACTTAGCAAGTTCGAAGCTAGAGATGACAGGTTGACTTGTCAAGTCACTATCGCGGGAGACTCGCCCGAAGGGCGGCATCAGCTCAGGCGGTAGGTGTCTTCAAGTTCCTGCCGGTCGGCAGGAAGAAGTACTTCAGAGGCCTGCAAGGACCGGCCAGAGGCGTCACAGGCGACGACCAAGACACTCAGCACAGGCATGCCACCTGGCAGCTCCAACAGCTCGGCTTCGCGCGCCTCGGGCAGCCGAGCCGACACGCGCTCGATCACGTGGTCGAAGCGGAACTTTTTCCGCACTTCGATATGTTCGCGGGTGCTCCCGCTCAGAGGCTGTCCGGACGCCAGCTCAGTGCCCTCGACCACGCCGGCAGGGAAGTACGACGAGACCAGCTCAACAGCTTCGCCGTCCTCTGTGACCAGGAAGCGGCGCACGAGAACCTCGGTCCTCTTCGGCAGGCCAAGCGACGAGGCGATTCGAGCAGGCACAGGCACGTGTGCGACCTCGATCAGTCGACCCAGACCCTGCGACTCGTCACGCTCCAGCGCCGCGCGCCCCCGCCGATCCTTCTGTTCGACGACTTCCGGACGGCCGCGGACGATCGTGCCGTAGCCCTGCCGAGACTCCAACCAACCGTCCCGCTTCAGCAGCTCCAGCGCGCGCACGACGGTTGGGCGGGACATCCCGAAGGCCTGCACCAGCTGGTTTTCACTCGGTACACGACTGCCCGGCGCGTAGGTGCCATCCTCGATACGGCGCTGAAGCGTCCGCGCGAGGCGCACGTACTTCGGTGGCTCCACTTCATACGCCATGAACGCCGCCTGTCGAGATTGGCCAAGTCAACTGGTCAACCAGACTAGCGCCAGATCCAAGGTGGCAGAAGGGGCGGGCTATCCCGTCACGCCGACCAGGCATCAGCCACCACGAAGGAGACGACCGTTCCGCCGAAGTGGCTGGGGCCGGAGTGCCATGAGTCGGCGATGGAGTCAACGAGGAGCAAACCCCGCCCGTGAGCATCGTTCGCTTCTGGATGACGCAGCCGTACGTTCGCCGGAAACCCTGGGTTGTGCACTTCGACGCGGAGCGAGGTTCCCTCCCGGAACCACTCGACCCGCACCAACCAGGGCTCGTCCGACTTCCCGTAGCAGATGGCGTTGGTCACCAGCTCCGAGATCATCAACGTGCAGTCGTCGACCGAGCAGGCGGGGTTGTGCGGAGCGATGAACTTCCGGAACCAGCGCCGGGCCCGGGGCACGGACTCCGGTACAGGGTGCAAGGTCATCGCCCCGAGTCGCGGTGAGTCCTGACAGGGGTACCGGTCGATCGTGTAGGCCATGTGTGCTCACTCCTTGCCGCTACCGTCGCAGTCGAGGCAGCGCCGCTTCGACGTGGCACGGTTGCGGTCATTGGCCGTGGCAAGCGCCAGCGCCGTTCGAGAGTCGACGCGCTTCCACCCACGCCCCCTGCACCCCCGGCAAGCTAACCGCGCGTCCTGCTCCGGCCGCCGACTCGTCACGTCGTGCCTCCTTCTCGCCCAAGTGGCCTTAGCCACTTTCTGGATAGTGGCATTAGCCACTTCGAGAGTGCAAGCGGTTCGGCGCAACTGGCGCGTCGTCAGGTGAGCGGATAGCCCTGCTCGAACGCCCAGCGGTGCGGCGGATAGGTGGCTTCGGCGAACTCCAGAGGCCGGTCCTGGAGGTCGAAGACCACGTGATGAACGATGAGGACCGCGGATCCTGGCTCCAACCGCAGGTCCGCCGCCTCCTCCTCCGTGGCGGGCCGAGCGCACATCCGGTCTTCGGCGTAGCTCCCTTGACGCCCCGTCATCCTCTCGACGTACATCAGCGTCCCTTCCTGGATCCGCTCAGGATCCATGAGCTTGGGCGCGCGCTGACCGACGTCTGGAGCGAACCATGAGGTGGAGAGCGTGATCGGACCGTCCTGGTTGTTCGTCACGCGCCGGCGGTGTACGGCTCGACGATCCTTCGCCAGACCCAAGGCCTCGCCCACGTAGTCCGGCGCATCCAGCCAACCGGCCGACGTGATCACCGCGTACTCTCCGGGCGTGTAGATCTTCCCCGTCTGCCGGGCACGCCCGTACAACTCCCTTGCGCGCCGGTTTACTTCGAGACTGCGCACGTAGGTGCCTGAGCCTTGACGCTTCTCGACCAGGCCCTGATGGCTCAGCGCTTCCAGCGACCGAGCGGCCGTGGGCCGCGACACCTTCCAGTCCGTGGCGAGCTGTCGTTCCGAGGGAACCTCATCCCCCGGGCGCAGGTCGCCCCGGAGAATCTGATCACGGATGTGGTGGGCAATCTGGAGATACTTCGGTTGAGCCTCTTCGATCTGAGGCATCTCCCCTCCTCCTAGTTCAACTGGCAACTGGCTATGGCCTCTAGCCACTATAGAGTGAGTGGCCAACCTGTAAACCCGTAGTCTGAGCGCATGAAGCGGTTAATCGTCGCAGCAGGAGGAGGAGGCGACGCAGTCGCCGCCGCCATGCTTCACGCCGCCCTCTACAGTGACGAGGGCCAGGCGGTGATCCTCACCTACGCCTGGGACCGCCTCCTGATCGACCCGGTACCGGGCCCGCGGCGCCCCTCCGACTTCACCGGCCTAAAACGCCTCACTCCGTCCACCTGGGCAGTGCCGGCACAGGCCCGTCCGGTCGCACCCGCCGACTCCACACTCCCCCGGCTCGCAGCAGAGCTCTCGCACACCTTCGCCCTGCTCGACCCCTACGGGGGAGCCGAAGGCCTCACCCACCAGCTCGAAGAGCTCGTGCACCGCTTGGAGCCCGAGTCGATCGACCTCTTGGACGTGGGTGGGGACATCCTCGCGCGGGGCGATGAGCCGACACTGAAGAGCCCACTCGGCGACGCCCTGTCGCTGGCCGCGTGCTGCCAAGTGAACGCTCCGGTGCGACTACTCGTCGCGGGACCGGGCCTGGACGGGGAACTCCTGCCGGAAGACCTGGCCGACACGCTCGGCCCCGTCGTCCACACCTTCACCCCGAGGGATGTGGAGGCGATCAGCTCAGTCATGGAGTGGCACCCGTCCGAAGCCACCGGGCTTCTCACGGCAACGGCCAGGGGCGTGCGAGGCACGTGCGAGATCCGAGACGCGGGACTCCCCGTACCGCTCACGGACGACAGTCCGACGGTGCACGAGGTCGACCTGGACGACGCCCTCAGCCGCAACCAGTTGGCCCGAGCCATCATGGCAACCGCGCATCTGGACGAGGCCGAGGCCTACAGCCGCGAAATCTGCGGTTACTCGGAAATCGACTACGAGCGCAACAAGGCTCTGTGGCTCAAGGAGCAGCAGCCGGCCAAGCTGGACCCCGCCGCGATCTGGGCCCAGCTCGACCAGTTCGAGAGCGAAGCCCGAGCCCGCGGAGTCACCCACACGACGTTCCGCCGCATCACCGAGGCACTGAACCTCAGCGGCTTGCAGCGCAACGACTTGCGGCAGCTCGTCATCAGCAGCCGGCCGGAGCAGTACGACGCGCCCCTGTGGCGCATCTCAGAGCCAACCTGAGTAACAACTTTCTTCACGGGTTCAAGGCGGCTCGCTCAGCTCCCCGCGCGCGGCCCGGCCCCCAGCCGGGCCTGCGCTCCTGTCTCCGCCCCGCTTCAGCCCGACCGGCGCCCGTGCCGCGCGCACAGCAATCAGCCGCTTGACGCCAGAAAAGGGATGCGTCGTGGCTGGGGCGGTCGGCTCCACGGCTTTACGGAGCCACTTTGGCGCGAGCCTCGAAGATCATGGCCCCAACGTCGTGCTTTACCAGGCAGGTCCACAGACTGCCCGACGCGCCGGAAGCTTACGGGGCCATGATCACTCACGCCAAAGCAGCGCCACCCCAAAGCGCTCCACCTACGCGAGTCGATGCCCACACCCATGGACATGCCCATGCCCACTACATCAAGATGATCAGTTCAATGTCCTGGAGAGCTGGTCAGACATACCATCAAATGAGGGCCAGTCAGCGTACAGTGCCCCGCATGACCGTAGTGCGCGCCAAGTTGGCCACCCACTTGCACAGACTCACGACACCGTTTCTGTTCGTCGGCTCGGGCCTGTCTCGGCGCTACATCGGTACAGAAGACTGGGAGGGCCTACTGCGTCGGTTCGCAAGCCTCACCCCTCGCCCCTACGAGTTCTACAAAACCAGCGCAGAGGGGCACCTGCCCTCCGTCGCGTCGAAGATTGCAGAGGTCTTTCACGAAATCTGGTGGGAAAAGGAGGAATTTTCTGCAAGCCGCAGAGATTACTCCTCCTCACTTCACGGCGTCGAATCCGCACTGAAGGTGGAGATCGCTAAGCACCTCTCAAAAATGCCGCCACTCGACACACTTACAGAGCCGCTGGCCACCGAAATTGACCTACTCAAGCAAGCGGTAGTCGATGGGATCATTACCACCAATTATGACCCCCTACTTGAGACGGTCTTTTCTGACTTTCACACATTCGCCGGGCAAGACGACTTGCTATTCTCCACCTCTCAGGGCATCGGAGAAATCTACAAAATCCACGGTAGCTACTCCAATCCCGACAGTCTAGTATTGACCGCCAAGGACTATGCAAATTTCGAAGAGAGAAACGCATACCTTGCAGCCAAGCTGATGACAATCTTCGTTGAACACCCAGTGATCTTCCTGGGCTACTCGCTCGGAGATCGCAATGTAGCGATGATCCTGCAGTCCATTGCAAAGTGCTTGACGCAAGAAAATATCGAAAACCTTAGAGACCGCCTCATTTTCGTTCAATGGGAACCCAGCGCTGAACCATCGGTCGATCCTTACACGATCATGATGGACGATTACCCTCTCTCAGTCCTAAAAGTCACGGTTAATGACTTTGTTGACGTCTTTACGGTGCTCTCAGAGCTGAAGAGGTCTTTTCCGGCTAAACTCTTGCGGCGACTCAAAGAGCAGGTCTACGACCTCGTTCTTGCCGACGACCCACACAATCGTCTGGTCGTCGCGGATATCGACGACAAAGCACAAAACGATGATATTGAAGTGGTGTTCGGCGTCGGGGTACATGCCAAGATCGGGAGGCAGGGGTACGTCGGACTCAAGCGATGGGACATTATCGAAGATGTCGTAGATGGAAAGTCCGAATTCGACGCTGCCGCAATAGTCGCTCAAGTGCTTCCAGGCCTACTGAAGGGTTCGGGGAATCTTCCTGTCTACAAGTACCTTGCAGAGTTCAATGCACTGGACGAGTCCGGCAACGTGAAAGCGGACCTCGGTATCGATTCCAGAATCCTGGCCATGGCCGAGAAAAGCAAGGGCGGGATCTCTACCGGAGAATGGCATAAAAGGAACTCATCCCGATTCCTGGAGGGGGTTACGGGCATCGCGGACCTTCTGGAAAAGAAGGGAGTGGAAGGGGTCATTAATTACGGGGTCTACCTGGATCCAGAGATTGTTTCGATCGACGAACTGCGTAGCTTCCTGGAGACGCATAAAGGTCTCAAAGGCGAAACCTGGGGTGCCACTCAGTACGTCAAACTTACATGCTTTCTTGACTGGCTTTCGTATGGACGTCGAAACCAGACGCAACCCGACTAAGGCTTGTCCCGTAACGATCTTGGAGTCGGGAGTGGCATGGGCGGCTGCAGTGCCGCCTGTTCGGCTATCCGGCGAGGGCGAGGTTGTG